>JALYOU010000232.1 GCA_030856725.1 Pseudomonadota bacterium | reverse complement strand
ATTTATTCCCTTCCATAAGAACAAGAGCGAAGGATCTGGGCCGCATGCGTTTTAGTCTGCAACGCGAAGTGTTACTCAAGCCGTTGGCGCAGGTCGTCAACGTGGTCGAACGCAGGCAAACCCTTCCGGTGCTCGCCAATCTTCTGGCGCAGGTGCAGGGCGGGCAGTTGTCGCTGACCGGCACCGACCTTGAAGTCGAAATGGTCGCGCGCTGTGCCGTCGACGATGCGCAGGACGGGGAGACCACCATCCCGGCGCGCAAGCTCTTCGAGATCGTCCGTGCCCTGCCCGACGGCAGCAAGGTCACGGTCTCGCAGGTCGGCGACAAAGTCACCATCCAGGCGGGCCGCAGCCGGTTCACGCTTGCCAGCCTGCCGGCGAACGATTTCCCGTCGATCGACGAGATCGAGGCGACCGAACGCGTGGATGTGCCCGAGGCCGCGCTGAAGGAACTGATCGAGCGTACTGCCTTCGCCATGGCCCAGCAGGATGTGCGCTACTACCTCAATGGGTTGCTGTTCGACCTGCGCGACAAGGCGTTGCGTTGCGTTGCGACCGACGGCCACCGTCTGGCGATGTGCGAGGCGCCGCTGGAAACCGGCGCGCAGACCAAACGCCAGATCATCGTGCCCCGCAAAGGCGTGCAGGAACTGCAGCGGTTGCTGGAAGGCGGCGACCGCAACCTCGAACTGGAAGTCGGCCGCAACCACATCCGCGTCAAGCGCGACGATGTGACGTTCACCTCCAAGCTGATCGATGGCCGCTTCCCGGATTACGAGGCCGTGATCCCGATTGGCGCCGACCGCGAGGTCAAGATTGACCGCGAGGCCTTCCGCGCCTCGCTGCAGCGTGCCGCCATCCTGTCGAACGAGAAATATCGCGGCGTGCGGGTCGAAATCTCACCGGGGCAACTCAAGATCAACGCCCACAATCCCGAGCAGGAAGAAGCGCAGGAAGAGATTGAGGCTGAGACCAAGGTCGATGGCCTGGCGATCGGCTTCAACGTCAATTACCTGCTGGATGCGCTCAGTGCCCTGCGCGACGAGCATGTTGTGCTGCTGCTGCGCGATGCCAACTCCTCCACGCTGGTCAAGGAAGCCGGGAATGAGCGCTGCCGGCACGTGGTGATGCCGCTGCGTCTGTGATTGTTCTGCAGGTCACGTCCGGCCATGCATGGCCGGAGTCTGCACAGGAATGGATTCACGTGGAACGCACGCGCCCGGCCTTGTCCGGGCGTCGCCTTGTTGGGATATGGCCGTGCAGGTAACCCGGCTGGAGATCCGCGACTTGCGCCGGCTGGAGCCCACGACCCTGCTCCCTGCGCCCGGCTTGAATCTCATCACGGGCCCCAATGGCGCTGGCAAGACCAGCCTGCTCGAAGCCCTGCACCTGCTGGCTTATGGCCGCAGCTTCCGCGGCCGTGTCCGTGACGGGCTGATCCGCACCGGGGCCGACGCCGTCGAGGTGTTCGCCGAATGGACCGAGCATGCAGGCCGCGGCCGCAAGGCAGGACTGCGGCACGGGGGCCAGCGCTGGGAAGGGCGACTGGACGGGGTGCCTGTCGCGCAACTGGGCGAGCTCTGCGCGGCGCTGGCGGCCGTGACCTTCGAACCAGGCAGCCATGCACTTGTCAGTGGAGGCGGCGAACCGCGGCGCCGCTTCGTGGATTGGGGATTGTTCCATGTGGAACATGATTTTTTCCCGCTCTGGCGGCGTTATGCCCGCGCCCTGAAGCAGCGCAATGCCCTGTTGAAGACACGTCATCGCGATACCGCCCAGCTCGACGTCTGGGACCACGAACTGGCGGAGGCCGGCGAACCGCTCGGCCGCCGACGGCAGGAGTACCTCGAAGCCCTGCAACCCGGACTACAGGTGTTAGCGGCTGATTTCGTCCCCAGTCTGGGGGTGGCCACTTTGGCCTACCAACCAGGGTGGCGCCGGGAGGAACTGACGCTGGCGGACGCCCTGCTGCTGGCGCGCGAACGCGATGCCATCACCGGCTTCACCTCGGTGGGTCCACATCGCGCGGACTGGCGTGTCGATTACGCCGAACGCCCCGGGCGCGAAGCGCTCTCCCGTGGGCAGGCCAAGCTGACCGCACTCGCGTGCTTGCTGGTGCAGGCTCAGGATTTCGCCGAGCGGCGCGGGGAATGGCCGGTGATTCTGCTGGACGACCTGGGTTCGGAACTGGACCAGGAGCATCAGTCGCGCGTACTTCGACATTTGCTGGCCGGCCAGGCCCAGGTCTTCCTGACTGGGACCGAGCCCCCAACAGCCCTCGATCCGCGTGCCGTTGGCGCGATGTTCCATGTGGAACACGGGCTCGTAGAGCATTCGTAGGGTGGGCCCCGTCCCACCATCCGTGGTTATTACGAAGAGCGGTGGCCTGAGCCCACCCTACGTGCCGCCTTTGGCACAAACCCTTGCCTGTTATACTTCACGCACCTATATCTAGTGTGTCGGGTGGCTGCCTTCTGCAACCCGTGGAGCCTTGAGCGCATGACCGAAAGCAACGACGCAATCCAACCCGTTCCTAATCTCAACTACGACTCCAGCAAGATCACCGTCCTGCGCGGCCTGGAGGCCGTCCGCAAGCGTCCTGGCATGTACATCGGCGATGTGCATGACGGCACCGGCCTGCACCACATGGTGTTCGAGGTGGTCGACAATGCCATCGACGAGGCGCTGGCAGGCCACGCCGACGACGTGTTCGTGACCATCCACGAGGATGGTTCGGTATCTGTATCCGACAACGGCCGCGGCATTCCGGTCGACATCCACAAGGAAGAGGGTGTCTCGGCGGCGGAAGTCATCATGACCGTGCTGCACGCCGGCGGTAAGTTCGACGACAACAGTTACAAGGTCTCCGGCGGCCTGCATGGTGTCGGCGTGTCCGTGGTCAACGCGCTGTCGGAAAAGCTCACCCTCGACATCTGGCGCGATGGCCATCACCACCAGCAGGAATACGCGCTGGGCGAGCCGGTGTATCCGCTAAAAGAAATCGGCGCGTCGCAGAAGCGCGGCACGCTGCTGCGGTTCTGGCCGGCGTCGGCGATCTTCACCGACGTTGAATTCCACTACGACATCCTCGCCAAGCGCCTGCGCGAGCTGTCATTCCTTAATTCGGGCGTCAAGATCACGTTGACGGACCAGCGCGGCGAAGGACGCAGCGACGTGTTCGAGTACGAGGGCGGCATCCGCTCCTTCGTCGAGCATCTGGCGCAGCTCAAGACCCCGCTGCACCCCAACGTGATTTCCGTGACGGGCGAGCAGAACGGCATCACGGTCGATGTCGCGCTGCAGTGGACCGATGCGTACCAGGAAACGATGTTCTGCTTCACCAACAACATTCCGCAGAAGGATGGTGGCACCCACCTGATCGGTTTCCGCGCGGCGCTGACGCGCACGCTGTCGAACTACATCGAGCAGAACGGCATCGCCAAGCAGGCCAAGATCACGCTGTCCGGCGACGACATGCGCGAAGGCATGATCGCGGTGCTGTCGGTCAAAGTGCCGGATCCGAGCTTCTCCTCGCAGACCAAGGAAAAACTGGTCAGCTCCGACGTCAGGCCGGTTGTTGAGAACACGTTCGCTGCGCGTTTGCAGGAGTTCCTGCAAGAACACCCGAATGAGGCCCGTGCCATCGCCGGCAAGATCGTCGATGCCGCCCGCGCCCGTGAAGCGGCGCGCAAGGCCCGCGACCTGACCCGCCGCAAGGGAGCGCTCGACATTGCCGGCCTGCCGGGCAAGCTTGCCGACTGCCAGGAAAAAGACCCGGCCAAGTCGGAACTGTTCATCGTCGAGGGCGACTCCGCCGGCGGCTCGGCCAAGCAGGGCCGCAACCGCAAGACCCAGGCGATCCTGCCTCTGAAAGGTAAGATCCTCAACGTCGAACGCGCGCGTTTCGACCGCATGCTCGCCAGCGCCGAGGTCGGCACGCTGATCACCGCGCTCGGCACCGGCATCGGCAAGGACGAATACAACCCGGACAAGCTGCGCTACCACCGCATCATCCTGATGACCGACGCCGACGTCGACGGATCGCACATCCGCACGCTGCTGCTGACGTTCTTCTACCGGCAGATGCCGGAACTGATCGAACGCGGACACATCTATATCGGTTTGCCGCCGCTGTACAAGATCAAGCAGGGCAAGCAGGAGATTTACCTGAAGGACGATGCCGCGCTCAATGCCTACCTGGCGGGCAATGCGGTTGACAACGCCTCGTTGATTCCCGCGGAAGGAGAGCTCGCGATCAGCGGCGTGGCGCTGGAAAAACTCTTGCTGATCTTCGCCGGCGCGCGCGATGCGATCACACGCAACGCGCACCGCTACGATCCGATCCTGCTCGAGTCGCTGATCGATTTCACCCCGCTCGATGCCGGCCACCTGAGCGAGAACACCGACGAGCGCCACGAGCTGGATGCCCTGGAAAAACGCTTGAATCGCGGCGGCACCGGCAGCGCGCGCTACGCCCTGACGCTGCAAGCAGCCAATGAACAGCGTCCAGCCGCGTTGCTGTCCACGCGCAAACACATGGGCGAGGAATTGACCCAGGTGTTGTCGCTATCGGCATTTGAAACCGGCGAACTACGCCCGTTGCGCGAAGCCGCCGCCGCCCTGCATGGTCTGATCCGCGACGGTGCACAGATCGTGCGCGGCGGCAAATCGCAAGCCGTGGCGAGCTTCGCCGAGGCGCATGCGTGGCTGTTCGACGAAGCCAAGAAAGGCCGGGTGATCCAGCGCTTCAAGGGCCTGGGCGAAATGAATCCGGAGCAGTTGTGGGATACCACGGTCAATCCGGATACGCGGCGCCTGCTGCAGGTGCGGATCGAAGATGCCGTCGCCGCCGACCAGATCTTTTCGACGTTGATGGGCGATGTGGTGGAGCCGCGGCGCGCGTTCATTGAGGACAACGCGTTGAAGGTGTCGAACCTGGACGTGTGATTCTGCTTCCTCCGGTACGAATGTCGTGGAAGTGAGTTCCCTTCGGGAGAAGGTGCCCTGTTGACGTTCCGATCGCCTATCCAATCACGGCGGATGAAGGTGCTTTCTGTCCGAACGCATCGCACGATCCGAAAGCCGAATCCGTAGCACGGACGCCGCACAGTGAATTCGGGGTTGTTGTCTTGGGGTCAAATTTCCACGAAAAGCTTGCAACCGCAACCTGAACACTCCTCTGTCAAAGCTGCGTACTTGAGCTTGGGTTGACGCGGCCTTCAGACCCTCTCGCCTACACATGCCTCCTCACCGACGAGGACACCGCCATGAAACCCTTGCTGCTTGGTCTGGCCATTGCGCTGACCGTCTCCAGCTGTGCGACCACCACATCACCCACCGGTCGCCGTCAGGTCGTCGGTGCGGTGTCGCAGCAGCAACTCAACCAACTCGGCGCGCAGGCGTTCGGGCAGATGAAGGCGCAGAAGCCGCAGACGCGCGATTCGCGCGAGTCCGCGTACCTGCGGTGCGTCGTCAATGCAGTGGTGCGTGAACTCCCGGCCGGTGCGCAAAACGGCTGGGAAAGTGCGGTCTTCGTCGACCGGGAACCCAACGCCTTCGCGTTGCCAGGCGGCAAGGTCGGTGTCTACACCGGCATCTTCTCCGTCGCCCGCAACCAGGATCAGCTGGCTGGCGTCGTCGCCCACGAGATCGGACATGTGGTTTCGCGGCATCATGACGAACGCATCACCCGGCAGGCGGGCGCGTCCACCTTGCTGCAGATTGGCGGCGCGCTGTTGGGCTCACGCTACGGACAGGGCGCGGCTAACGCGGCCGTGCAGGGCGGCAGCATCCTGGCGCAAACCGGGTTCCTCCTGCCCGGCTCGCGCGCGCAGGAAAGCGAAGCCGACGTGGTGGGCCAGCAGCTGATGGCGCGCGCCGGATTCGATCCGCGCGGCGCGGTCAGCCTGTGGCAGAACATGATCGCCGCCGGCGGGAACCGTCAGCCTCAATGGTTGTCTACCCACCCGGATCCGCAGGCGCGCATCGGTGAATTGCGGGCGCGTTCGGAATCGTTGATGCCGGTTTATGAGCAGGCGCGCGCATCCGGACGCCGGCCGAATTGCGGCTGAGCAGCGGCTCCGGCCGACGCCTCATCACTGGGGCGGCGGTTTCGCATCTGCGTTTCGCGTCTGCATTGCAGTTAATTAACACCCGGCACGGTATACAAACGGCCCGTGGCATTGAACCGCCTCGGCCTGTTAGCGTGACGCCCCCGAATCGACAGCCGACTCATGCCTCCAAGGCGGCCCTGTGAGAGAACAAACATGAAAAACATCCTGCCCAAAGCTACCTTGAGCCTGGCGCTCGGCGCATTGCTGTCGACGCTGGCCGCCGCGCCTGTCGTCGCCCAGGACGGCTACGGCAACGCAGCGTCGCAAAGCCTGCGCGCCAAGCGCGATGCCGAGCGCGCCAAGCAGAAACAGAAAGAGCAGGGTGATGTGCCGGAAGCGCCCGCGCTGTTTCCCAATGCCACCCGCACGCAGGCGGAAGCCAAATCCAGCAGCACGGCCTTGAAGGGCTTGCAGGAATTGCAGGCCCAGTACGAGCAGGAAGACTTCGCAGGTGTGGTGGCCAAAGCCGACGTGCTGGCTGCGTCGGGCGATGCCAGTCCGTATGAGAAAGCCTTCGCCTACCAGCTCGCCGGCAACGCCTCGGCCGACCTCCAGAACGACGCCAAGGCTGCCGAATATTTCCAGAAGGCGCTCGACAGCAATGGCCTCGACAACAACAGCCATTACCAGGTGATGCACAATCTTTCTGCGGTGCAGTTCGGTCTTGAACGCTACGACGATGCGCTGAAGACGCTGGACCGCTTCCTGGCGGAAACCAAAACCGACGACCCGAAGTACCAGTCGTTCCGCGGCAGCGTCCTCGCCAGCGCCGGCCGCAACGATGACGCAGCCAAGCTCTACGCGGATCTGCTGGCGAAAAATCCCAACGACAAGAAGATCCTGATGAATGCGGTCGCGTCCCTGCAGCAGGCCGACAAGTTCAACGAAGCCAATGCGCTGCTCGGCGATGCGCACAAGAAGGGACTGTTGACCGAAGCCCGCGAATACCGCGCGCTGTATTCGGGTTACCTCAATGCCGACAACAAGTGGAAGGATGCGGTGCCCGTGATCAACGACGGCGTGGCGAAAGGTATCCTCGCGCAGGACGCAGAATTGGCAAAGGCGTACATGATCGTGGCGCAGAACGCCTACACGGCCGACGACATGGCGCTGGCTGCGGAGATGTATGGCAAGGCCGGCCCGATCGCCGCCGATGGCGAGGCCTGGCTCAACCTTGCCAAGGTCCACGAATTCCAGGGCAAGAAAGCGGAAGCGGCCTCGGCCGCGCAGAAGGCGCTGGACAAGGGCGTCAAGAAGCCCGAGGAAGCGCGCCGGCTACTGTTGAAGTAGTCGGCTCAACATCACACCATGGCGCGGGCCTGCTGGAACTGGCCCGCGGCATTGGGTTAAGCTAGGAAGTCCTGCCGCTGAATGGCCGCAGGACACGACAATATTCCACGGCGCATTGACGCCACGCCCCACTCCAGAGCCTGCGCATGACGGAAAACCTCGGCAAACACGGGAAAACGGACGACCGCGAAGGCCTCAGCTGGCCGCGCATCATCGGTATCTCGTCCGCACTTGCGGTGCATGTCGGCGCATTGCTGTTGCTGCTGGCGCCGATTGCGGCGCCGCCTTCGGAGGACGTCGAGGACGACCGCGTCGATGTGACCTTCATCGAACCACCCCCGCCGCCGCCGCCGCCGCCTCCGCCGCCGCCGGAAGAGGTGAAGCCCATCCAGATCAAAGAGATC
>JALYOU010000212.1 GCA_030856725.1 Pseudomonadota bacterium | reverse complement strand
CAACAGCGATGGACGGTTCTTGCCCAGTGCATCCAGCGCACCGGCGTTGACCAGCGCATCCAGCGCGCGTTTGTTGAGCTTTGTGCTTTCGACGCGCTTGCAGAATTCCAGCAGGTCGGGAAATACGCCGCCGCGCTCGCGTTCGTCGCTGATCGCCTCGCACGCGCCGCGACCGACACCCTTGATCGCGCCGAGCCCGTACCGGATCGTGCGCACGTCAGTGGCTTCGAACATGTAGTTGGACGCGTTGACGTCCGGCGGCAACATCGTCAGCCCCATCGCTCGCGTTTCTTCGAGGAATCCGACGACCTTGTCGGTGTTGTCCATGTCGCTGGACAGCACCGCGGCCATGAATTCGGCCGGGTAGTGCGTCTTCAGCCATGCGGTCTGGTAGGCGACCAGCGCATACGCAGCCGAGTGCGACTTGTTGAAGCCGTACTCGGCGAACTTCTCCATCAGGTCGAAGATCGCCGACGCCTTGCGCGGATCGACATCCTGCGCCGCGGCGCCGGCTTCGAACTTGGCGCGTTCCTTGGCCATCTCCACGGCATTCTTCTTGCCCATCGCGCGCCGCAGCAGATCGGCGCCGCCCAGCGAATACCCCGCCAGCAGCTGCGCGATCTGCATTACCTGTTCCTGGTACACGATCACGCCGTAGGTCGGCGCGAGCACGGTTTCCAGCAGCGGATGCGGATAGCTGACGACGGCATTGCCGTGCTTGCGATCGACCCAGTCGCGATCCATGCCCGAACCCAACGGGCCAGGGCGGAACAATGCGGCGAGCGCGATGATGTCTTCGAAACGGTCGGGCCGCGCGCGCTTGACCAGTTCGCGCATGCCGCGCGATTCGAACTGGAAGATGGCGACGGTTTCGCCGCGCTCGAAAAGTTTGTAGCTCGCTGAGTCGTCCAGCGGCAGCGTGGTGATGTCGAGCGGCTGTTCACCCGTCGCTGCGCGACGGACATTGATCGCCTTCACCGCCCAGTCGATGATCGTCAGCGTGCGCAGGCCGAGGAAGTCGAACTTCACCAGTCCGATCGTTTCGACATCATCCTTGTCGAACTGCGTGACGGGATGCCTGCCGAGCCCACCGCTGTCGTGTTCGGCGAACAGCGGGCAGAACTCCGACAGCGGCGCAGGTGCGATCACCACGCCGCCTGCGTGCTTGCCGGCGTTGCGCGTGAGGTCTTCGAGCTGCCGCGCGAGGTCGAGCAGGTCGCGCACGTCGTCCTCGTCTTTGTAGCGCGCAATCAGTTCCGCGCTGGCGAGTTCCGTGTTCTTTCGGGACGCCTCGGATTGGCCGAGCGCGTCGTCGAGGCAGATGCCAAGCGTTAGCGGGATGAGTTTGGCGATACCGTCGACGAATCCGTACGGATACCCGAGCACACGACCGACATCGCGCACCACCGCCTTTGCCGCCATCGTGCCGTAGGTGATGATCTGGCTGACGCGCTCGCGGCCGTATTTCGCGGCGACGTAATCGATGACTTCGTCGCGTCGATCCATGCAGAAGTCGATGTCGAAGTCGGGCATCGATACGCGTTCGGGATTGAGGAAGCGTTCGAACAGCAGGTCGTATGGAATCGGGTCGAGGTCGGTGATGCCCAGCGCCCACGCGACCAACGAGCCTGCTCCCGAGCCGCGTCCCGGACCGACCGGAATGCCGCGATCCTTCGCCCAGTTGATGAAGTCGGCCACGATCAGGAAGTAGCCGGCGAAGCCCATCTCGTTGATCACGCCGAGTTCGAGATCGAGACGCTGCTCGTATTCCTCGCGGCTGCGGTCGACGCCCGGCGGATGTTTTTCAAGTCGTGATGCCAAGCCTTCGCGCGATTGCGTGCGGATCCAGCTTTCGAGCGTGTGTTCGCTGGGAACGGGAAAGGCGGGCAGGTAATACTTGCCGAGACTCAGTTCGAAATTGCAGCGTCTGGCGAGATCGACCGCGTTGTCGATGGCATCGGGCGCATCATCGAACAACGCCGCCATCTCGTCGGCGGATTTCAGGAACTGTTCGCGACTGTAGTCGCGCGGACGCTTTGGGTCTTCGAGCACGCGGCCCGATGCGATGCACACACGCGCCTCGTGCGCTTCGAAGCCTTCCGCATCGAGGAAGCACACGTCGTTGCTCGCGATGACGGGAATCCCGCGCTGCGCGGCGGTCGTCAGCGCGAAGGCATTGAACGCGTCCTCGCCTGCACGCTGCGTGCGGGTGATTTCCAGATGCAGGCGATCGCCGAACAGGCGCTGCGTGTCGGCCAGCCATCGCCCGGCATGATCGTGCCGGTTCGCGGCGACGAGTTGTCCGGCGAGGCTGTGGCGGCCGGCGATTGCGAACAAGCCTTCGAGGTCTTCGTCATGCAACCAGTCCGCGTGCAAGGCGACGCCGTCATGGCGGTGGCCTTCCATCCACGCGCGCGAGAGCAGCCGCGACAGCGATAAGTAGCCGGCGCGATTGCGGCACAGCAGGGTGAGTTTCGACGATGCGTCCTTGCCTTCGGCAAAACTCACGTCGGCGCCCGCAATGGGTTTGATGCCTGCGCCTTCCGCCGCCTTGTAGAACTTCACCAGGCCGAACAGGTTGTTGCGGTCGGTGATGGCGACCGACGGCTGATCCAGCGCGACACAACGCTGCACGAGTTCCGGGATGCGGATCGTCGAGTCGGCGAGTGAGTACTCGCTATGCAGATGGAGATGAACGAATCGTGCGGACATGCTGGCGACGCGAGGTCAGTGTGCAGGGTAGCCAGCGATACGTGGGGCGGCAAGGACTTGACAGGCAGCGAAGGCGATCGCCGTTGCAGGACTATCGTCCTTGGCTCTTCCGCCAATGGAACTTCCTTCGGGGCGAAGGAGCGGCTTTAGCCGCGGGCTCTTGAGCGAACCACAAGAGCTCGCGGCTAAAACCGCTCCTACGAAGAGCCGAAGCAGCGGGCGGCTGTCGGGCTGGACGAGCCATTACCAGCGCACAAGCTGCGGGGGAAAAGGCCGCTACCTCTTCAGCGCACCCGCAGCCCCGTCTCCGTAGCGACCGACGCGTAACGGTGTTTTCGCACGGCCGTCCGGCGCCGCAACACGGCAAACTCGGCAATCCGGTCGTCGATCCACGCCCTTCGGCGTTGTTCCGGCGCGCCGACGGGTTGCGCCTGCTGGCGATAGCCACAGTAATCGGCGTAATCGTCGGCTTCCTCGGCAAACGCCGGCCAGGCGAGTTCCGCCAGCAGGACATCATCCAGTTGGCCAAGCTGCGGCGTGTCGTCAGGAATCAGGTCCTCGTTGTCGTCGAGGTAGGCGAAGAGCTTGCCCAGGCGCGCGCGTGTGGGGAGATCCGCGTCCCAATCGGTGTCGTCGAGCATCGCGCGTAATTGCTGCAGACGTGCAAGGCGCATGTCCAGCACGCGGCGGGCGGCGTCTTCAGGCAGGTGCAGCAGCCAGTCGGCGAGTGCGTCCAGGTGCTGCTCATCCACTTGTGGCGCATCCGGGTGCAGTTCGTGCAGCAGGGCGTTGAAGTCAGCGACGTTGGCGGTGTCCAGGTGCAGCGGGTGCGAACCCGCGCGGTTCGCTGGTGGTTCCCCTGCGGTCCACGGCAGAGGCGGCTCGAATGGAGTCTGGGCGCGAAGGTTCATGGGATCTCCCATGCCGGCCTGGGGGAGCCGCGGGTCGCCGGTCGGCGAGGTGGCACGCGGCAGCATCGACGGGATGCAGCGCGATGTTCGCGCCAACATCAGGTGTGCGCATCTGCCGTTGGTTTACATGACCGATGTCATGTCGAAAACACTAATTCGTGGTTCATGTTTTCTGCACGTTGCACCGGCGCGAAGCTGCGGCGGTGGTGCTGGCACGGACCGTGCTCACGCAGCGCCCTGAGATGCGCGGGGCAGGCGTAACCCTTGTGTGAATCGAAACCATAGTGCGGGTGCTGCGCGTGTAATTCGACCATGTGCCGGTCGCGCGACACCTTGGCGAGGATCGAGGCAGCCATGATCGAACGCTCGCGCGCATCGCCGCCGATCCAAGTCTCGGCTTTGCACGGCAGCTCGCGCGGCAACGCATTGCCGTCGATGCGCGCGAGGCACCTGTCCGGGCCGCCCGCCGCCGTGACCACGGCTTCGAGCGCGCGGCGCATGCCGAGCATGGTCGCGTGGTAGATGTTGATGCGGTCGATCTCGTCGACTTCGATAAACACGACATGCCACGCCAGTGCGCGTTCGACGATGCGTGCGTACAGGAATTCGCGACGGGCCGGGGTCAACTGTTTGGAATCGTCGAGGCCATTGATGCGGGGGCGCGACGGATTGAACACCACGGCCGCCACGCAGACGGGCCCGGCCAGCGGGCCGCGGCCGGCTTCGTCGACGCCTGCGATGTGTCGGGGTGCTGCCGCGATCATCTGGATGAGCCCTCCTGGGCTACGATCAATTCTGCTACGGCATCGGCCGCATGCGAAGCAGCGCCGATGCGCAGGCTTTCATGGATCGCCCGAAACTGCGGCCGCAGCGCCGCAACGGCTTCGGGCTGCTCGAACCAGTGCAGTACTGCGGCGGCGAGC
>JALYOU010000173.1 GCA_030856725.1 Pseudomonadota bacterium | reverse complement strand
CAGTCGAGCGGTTGCAGGTGCTATGACCTTGCTCGGTATCCCGCCTCGCGTGGATGACGGACTGATGGAGCCATCTCTTGAATAACCTGCGTGTTTCCCTCGTCCAAGGCGCGACCCTGTGGCGCGACCCGGCCGGCAATCGCGAGTATTACGCCGACCTGATCGCACCGCTGCATGGCGTCACCGACCTAGTTTTGCTGCCGGAAACCTTCACCAGCGGTTTCAGCAACGAAGCGATCGACGATGCCGAAACCATGGACGGCCCGACGGTGGCATGGATCAAGTCGCAGGCGAAACAGCTCGACGCAGCCGTCTGCGGTAGCGTGCAGTTGCGTACCGATGCGGGTGTCTTCAATCGACTTTTGTTCGCAACGCCGGACGGCGGCCTGCACACGTACGACAAGCGCCACCTGTTCCGTTACGCGAAGGAGCACGAGCGTTACGCGGCAGGCAGCGAGCGGTTGACCGTGGCATGGCGCGGCTGGCGCATCTGCCCGCTGGTCTGCTACGACCTGCGCTTCCCCGTGTTCTCGCGCAATCGTTATGACGTTGAGCGCAAAGGCCAACTCGACTACGACCTGCTGCTGTATGTCGCCAACTGGCCATCAGCGCGTGCCTATCCGTGGACGACGCTGCTGCGCGCGCGCGCGATCGAAAACCTCTGCTTCGTCGCGGGCCTCAACCGCGTCGGCACCGATGGCAATGGCCTGTACTACGCCGGGGACAGCGCCGTGATCGACTTCCTTGGCAAAGCGATCAGCGAATGCACGGACGATCAAGTCGTCAGCACCACGACATTGCAAGCTGCCGAACTTGCGGCGCATCGCGAGCGTTTCCCGGCGATGCTTGATGGGGATGCGTTCACGCTTGACTAGGCTGCGTCTACTATATCGGCGCCTTTCGCCTTAAGCCCTTCCGGTTTGAGATCGGGATGGCTGCTGGTATCTACGTATTGGGGAGAAGCCTGATGCACCGCGCATGCCTCGTACCGCTGCTGGTTTTTCTCGCAGGCTGCAACACGTTTCATAAGGATCATGCAGCACCCATCGCTGCCGATCTGGCGGTCACGCACGTAGACGTTGTCGAGGTCGTATCGAGCCGCATTCTGCCCAACCAGACAGTGTTGGTGGCGGGGGATCGCATCGTTGAAGTCGCGCCCGCAACACGGGTCCGCATTCCGCTTGCAGCCCGTCGTGTGGATGGCAACGGCAAATACTTGGTGCCTGGCCTTTGGGACATGTATTCGAGCGTTGCGGATCCGCACGCGAGAGGCGAAGCGGTGATGCCGCTCTACGTGGCGCATGGCGTGGTTGGCGTCCGGGATACCGGAACCGAAATGCCTTTGACCGACTTGGCTCGCCTGCGTGATGACCTGGCGCGCGGCGCGCTCCTGGGTCCCCTCCCGGTGATACTTGAACGTGGCCTTGTTCTTCTCGAATGACGAAGCTGAAATGGCAGTAAAACGGAAGCAGCAATGAGCTGGTTCGATCGCACCACCGTCCATGTTGTCTGCTAGAGATTTGATCGTGCAAATGCAACTTTCTATCGCCCGCGCCTATGGAAATACACCTGTTCCGCCGCCCAGCGCAGCGGCGATGTATTCAACAGCAGATTCACAGGCCAATCCATCTGGCAATGGTTGTAGGCCCATCGCAATGCACGTTTGGTGCGGAAACGTGGCGCGGCTTGCAGTGCTGCTTGTTCGGGCGGTGGACCGTGGTGACGCAGGTGTTGCGCGATTGAATCGCCGACGGTCCAGCCGTGACGCCATGCCGAATGGATGCCTCCTGCGGTAACCGGAGACACGATTCCGGCCGCATCGCCTGTCAGCATCACGCCGGGTGCTGCCAGTGGCGACACCGGACCACCACATGGCACCAGGCCCGCACGTGTCGCGGAAGGTTTGGCGTTATGCGGGAGGCCGACGTGATCGCGCACGCGCTCAAGGAAACCTTCGATGTCCGGCACGCCGGTACGCGTTGCGCGATGCTGAAATGCCAATCCAACCTGAACGCCCGTTGGATTCTGCGCAACCCACCCAATGTAGCCGGGTGCATGGCGCTTGCTGAGGAAGCAGTGCAGGGCATCGGGTTCGCGCAGACTCGCGCCTTCGAATTCGTATTCGATGCCATAGAGGAAATCATGCACGCGGCCGAGTCCGGCGCGTTGCGCGACCCGCGATTTCGCGCCGTCGGCGCCCACGAGATAGGGCGTTTCGCCCAGCCCTTCGATGCACCAGCCATCGCCCTTGCGTTCGGCGTTGGTGAAGGAATGCATCAATCGCACGTCGATGCCTTCGGAACGCATTTCGTCCGTGAGCCAACGCATGACGTTCGGCGTATCGGTGGTGAGGAAGTAGTAGCCGGGGGATTGCAGGGCGAGGCTGCGCAGGTTCGGCGCGTACAAGCGGACGCGCTCGACCTTGCGCACGAGGTGTTCGGGAATACGGCTGAGCCAGGTGTCCTCGGCCGCTTCCTTGACGATGATGCCGGTGGTGTGGAGCTTGATGCCAGGATCGCGCTTGCGCTCCATCACGCAGACCCGCAAGCCCGCGCGCGCCGCTGCCAGCGCGCAGGCAGCGCCACCGAAGCTGGCGCCGACGATGACCACATCCCAACGCTCCGCACCGCTCGAGGCCATATGATGGACCACACTCCAGGAGATTGAGGGCCAGCTTGGGAGCGAGGTGCGAGCCTGAGATGTGGCCCAAGTGAAGTGAACAAGAAGAGCCGTAGGATGTGGTGAGCTTGGGAACCGCATCGTTCGCGCGAGTGATGCGGTTCTCTGCGTTAACCACATCCTACAAAGACAAAAGGGCGCTGAAGCGCCCTAGTTATGCCTGTGATCGGCCTGATTACCGATTGCCGTCCTGCGGCCCGCGATTGCCGCCGCCTGGACGACCGCCACCACCGGGACGCGGGCCACGCGGACCGGGCGGGCGCGGACCGCCGGGACGGTTGTTGCCGCCCGGTCTTTGACCTGCATTCGGACCGCCAGGACGGGGACCGCGCGGACTTGGCGTGCGGGGCTTGTCCCATGGGTTGAAGGTGCCGGGGTTGGCATGATCGGAGGGGAAGCTGGGCGCGTTGCCGGGATGTCCGTAAGGACGGGGAGTACGCTGTCCTTGTCCTTGTCCTTGTCCTTGTCCTTGTCCTTGACCGCCGCCGGGACCGCGTGGACCGCGCGGAGGGCCGCCGGGACCGCGTTGATCGTTGCCTTGATAGCCACCGCCTGGACTGCGTTCACTGCGGCCCTGATAGCCGCCGCCTTCACTGCGATTGCCCGCGAAACCGCCACCGGGACTGCCCCGCCGCGGGCCGCCGGGCGCACCACCTGGACGCGGTGCGCCGGCCCCCGCCCCGGAACCAGCAGGTTTGTTGCCATACGGCTTGCGCGGGCCGCGTGCACCATCCGGGTTGCGATGGCCAGTCGGTCCCGTGGTCACGCCATCGGGCACGTACCAGGTGCGGAACGCGGCGGGATTGCCCGCGTCGTGCGCGCCGGGCTGCTTGTCGCCGCGCCCAGCTCCGCCCATGCCTTTCGGCTTGTAGGGACGCTGCGCCTGCTTGGCGGCGGCTTCACCGCTCACGGTCAGGCCGCCGTGCGGTTTCTTGTTGCCGAAACGGCCACGGCCGCGGTCTTCGCGCACGTGATCGAAGCGGCGCAGTTCACGTCCTTCATCGGCAGTGTTGTGGCCACCGAGATACGCATTGCCCGACTTGTGGCCTTCGCGCCCGACCTGCACGGTGGATTTGCTGGCCTTGCGCTGGCCGATGACCGGCTGCAGCGTCAGTGCGGGCGGAGGACCTTCGTCCAGTTTCAGCTCGCGGCGCAAGGCCTCGACTTTCTCTTCCGGCAATTCCTGCGACTGCCCGCGCAGCAGCGGCTGCGGCAACCCGACCTTGCCGTAGCGGATGCGCTTGAGGCGGCTGACCTGGCAACCCTGCGATTCCCACAGGCGCCGCACTTCGCGATTGCGACCTTCCTTAAGCAGCACGCGGAACCAGTCGTGCCCGATTTTATCGGGCGTGTCGCTGCCGCCGATGCGCTCCACTTCGTCAAACTTGGCCGGACCATCGTCCAGCGCGACACCGCGGCGCAGGCGGTCGGCGAGATTGTCCGGCACGTTGTCCATGCCTTCCGGTGGACGCACGCGACAGACGTATTCGCGCTCTACTTCGTAGGACGGATGCATCATCGCGTTGGCGAGTTCGCCATCGGTGGTCAGCAGCAGCAGGCCGGTGGTGTTGATGTCGAGGCGGCCGATGGCGATCCAACGCGCGCCCTTGAGTGCGGGCAGCGCATCGAAGATCGTCGGACGGCCTTCGGGGTCTTCGCGCGTGGTGACTTCGCCTTCGGGCTTGTTGTACAGCAGCACGCGCGCGGGTTCGGCCAGCGCGCTGGCGACGAAGACCTTGCCATCGAGCTCGATGCGATCCCCGCCCTTCACCGAGACGCCGACCTGCGCGACTTCACCGTTGACCTTGACCAGGCCATCGGCGATGCGCTGTTCGAGCGCGCGACGCGAGCCGAGCCCGGCCTGCGCCAGAACCTTGTGCAGGCGTTCTTCAAGACGCGGCGCGTCGGCAGTGGTTTCGTCGTCGCGCTTGAGGGAAAGCTTGCGGCGGTCCTTGTCGGACGGGATGTCGTTGCTCATGCGTTGCTCCGGTCGCTGTCGCCGTCTTCGGCGAGGGCGGTACTTTCAAGGGAAGTGTTGTCGTTCGACTCGTCTGG
>JALYOU010000167.1 GCA_030856725.1 Pseudomonadota bacterium | reverse complement strand
ACTGTTTCCAACGAGCGTGCCAAGCCGCGCAAGTGCAGTGCATCGCGCTGCAACCGTCGTGCTATGGCGGACTGCGGACGCAACGCCAGCGCGGCGATGCGTTGGCGCAACAGCGCCAGCCGGCGTTGCGGTTGCATTGCGCGCAGTACCGCTTCGGCATGACGCAGACGCGCGCGATGGTTTTCAATCTGTCTACGTAACGTGGCATCCAGTCTGCGCTTCGCTTCCTGTTCCCGCCGCCGCAACATGGCGAGCCGCGCCTGCGGCCGCAGCGCATGCAGGCGCAATGCGGCGCGATCGGCGCGCTGTGCGAGCTGCCGCAACCGGTTCACCTGCACGCCTTGAAAACGCCGTTGTCCGCTGCGCAGCTGGACCAGGAGATCCTGTGCATTGGGCGCGATCAATTCCGCGGCTACTGAAGGCGTCGGCGCGCGCAGGTCGGCCGCGAAATCAGCCAGGCTGAAATCGGTTTCATGACCGACGGCGGAGACGACCGGCGTACCCGACGCCGCGATCGCACGCGCAAGATGCTCGTCGTTGAACGCCCACAGATCCTCGAGCGAGCCGCCACCACGCGTGACCAGCAGCACGTCGTAACGCCCCGACGCATCGGCGCGTCGCAGCATCGCCGTGATTTGCGCCGCGGCGGCGTCGCCCTGTACCGGCACAGGCAAGACGTCGACATCCAGCAACGGAAAACGCCGCAACAACACGCTGACCACATCGCGCACTGCCGCGCCGCTGGCCGAGGTGATCACGGCGATGCGTTTTGGAAATGTGGGCAGGGGGCGCTTGCGTGCATCGTCGAAGATGCCTTCCGCCGTGAGCCGCGCCTTCAGCTCCTCGAACGCGCGCCGCAATGCCCCTTCGCCCGCTTCCTCCATGTGGTCGAGGATCAGCTGGTAATCGCCGCGCGCCTCGTACAACGTCAAGCGGCCACGCGCGAGCACGCGCAGACCATCGCGCGGCGCGAATTTCAGCCACTGGCTTTTGGGCTTGAACAACGCACACCGCACCTGCGCGCGCGCGTCCTTGAGCGTGAAATACAGATGCCCGGACGCCGGGCGCGACACGTTGCAGAGCTCACCTTCGACCCAGATCAGCGGAAAGCTGCCTTCCAGCAGCTCGCGCGCCAGCGTGTTCAGCTGGGTGGGGGTGAGGATGTCGCGGGCGGTGTCCGGTTCCATCGCAACAGGATAAGCGCGCCAGTGATGCTTTGCTCTTCGTAGGAGCGGCTTCAGTCGCGAGCTCTTCCTGAATCACGCAATCATCCCAAAGCTCGCGGCTGAAGTTCCTGCGAAGAGCGGCGATGCGGTGGAAGGGGACGCCTTACAATGCACACATGAGCGCCATCGCCGCCGCCAATCACGATCCTGACATCGTCCAGACCCTCACGGAATGGTCCTTCGGCCCGTCTCCGCGACGCACGACACGCCAGGTCCGCATCGGCGGCGTAGCCGTCGGCGGCGACGCCCCGGTCGTGGTGCAGTCGATGACCAACACCGCCACCGCCGATGTCGCATCCACCACGAAACAGATCGCCGAGTTGTGGCGCGCGGGCTCCGAGCTGGTGCGCATCACCGTCAACACGCCGGAAGCGGCAAGCGCGGTGCCGAAGATCGTCGATCGCCTGCTGATGATGGGCGTCAACGTACCGGTCATCGGCGACTTCCACTACAACGGCCACCAGCTGCTCGCCAACGAGCCCGCCTGCGCCGAGGCGCTGTCGAAATACCGCATCAATCCGGGCAACGTGGGTTTCGGCCGCAAACGCGACACGCAGTTCGCGCAGCTGATCGAATTCGCGATGCGTTACGGCAAGCCGGTACGCATCGGCGCCAACTGGGGTTCGCTGGATCAGTCGCTGGCGACGCGATTGATGGACGAGAACGCCGCGCGCTCCGATCCATGGGATGCATCGCGCGTGCTGCGTGAAGCACTGATCCGTTCCGCGCTGGATTCGGCAGATCGTGCCGTCGAACTCGGACTGCCCCCCGATCGCATCGTGCTCAGCTGCAAGGTCAGCGGCGTGCAGGAACTGATCGCGGTCTATCGCGATCTTGCCACGCGCTCGGATTACGCATTGCATCTGGGACTTACGGAAGCCGGCATCGGCAGCAAGGGCATCGTCGCGTCGTGCGCGGCGTTGTCAGTGCTGTTGCAGGAAGGCATCGGCGACACGATCCGCATGTCGCTGACGCCGGAACCGGGCCAGGCCCGCACCACGGAAGTCGTCGTCGCGCAGGAGTTGCTGCAAACCATGGGCCTGCGCGCGTTCACGCCGATGGTCACCGCGTGTCCCGGTTGCGGGCGTACTACCTCGGAATTCTTCCAGGAACTGGCGCAGGTGGTGCAGGAACATGTGCGCGCGAAGATGCCGGAATGGAAGATCAGCCATCCCGGCGCGGAGAACCTGACGCTGGCGGTGATGGGCTGCGTGGTCAACGGGCCCGGTGAGTCGCGTCACGCCAACATCGGCATTTCGCTTCCCGGCACCGGCGAGGCGCCGGCTGCCCCGGTGTTCATCGATGGCGAAAAATCCGTCACGCTGCGTGGCGACAACATCGCACAGGAATTCGTTGGATTGATCGATCGCTATGTCGAAGACCACTACGGACACGCCGCACAATCCCGCTGAGGTCGCCGAGACGGCGCAACAGGAAGCGAGGGTCGGCGCGTCCTTCCTGCACACGCACCGGTGGCGCCTGCTGTTGCTGTTCGTCGGTCTGCTGCTGCCGCTGTGGGGTTTCGAGGAACTCGCGGATGACATCCGTCGCGCAGGCGCTTTTCCGTTCGACGAGCCGATGCTCCGATTCGCGCACGGCATGGCGCGTGACGGTTTTGACCGCTTCTTCGTCTTCTTTTCGGCGATCGGCTACAGGTACGGCGTGGTGCCCGTGGACCTCGTTCTGATCGTTGTATTTGCGCTGCGGCGTCGATTTCGCGAAAGCATTTTCGTTGCGGTCGCAACTGGCGGCGCGGCGCTACTCAACATGGCCGCCAAGCATTGGTTCGCGCGCGCGCGCCCGAACCTGTGGGAGTCGATCTCGCCGGAAACGACTTTCAGTTTTCCAAGCGCCCATGCAATGGGCTCGGCCACGCTCGCCGTCGTCGTCATCCTGCTGGCATGGCCGACGCGATGGCGCTGGCTCGCCATCGTTGCGATGAGCACGTTCGTGGCGATGGTAGGCCTGTCGCGCATCTATCTCGGCGTGCATTACCCTTCCGACATCCTCGCCGGCTGGGCCGCCGCAGCGGCATGGGTGATCGGCGTCTACGTGCTGGTGTTCTACGGCAGCCTGCGGCCGTGGCAGGCGCGCGATCAGCGTTGAGCGCAGCTCATCGGATCGGCTCGTTTACTTCGATGGCGGGTTAATCCCGCCGTACAAAACGCCAGGACCTCGCAAGGCGAGTTCACCCGCCTTACCCGAGTTGTTATTGTCGATTGTATTTCCCGCGATAGCCCACGTGGGCGCCCTGCGCCTTACCCGGGTCCGGATCGGCCTCGATGCGCTCGTACAGCCACTGCCACCACTCGCCGGCGTGCGGGTTGCGATTGTCTGTACGATCAGCCTCGATCCACCGTGACAGACGGCGCCAGCTTCCGCGTACCCATCCGCCGACCATCCGGTCAAGCATGCGATGGTCCACGACGTTTTCGTACACCATGCAGCCCCACATTTCGCAGGCGCTATCCACCGCGAGGGCGGCGTCAAGTAGGGCAGGGTCGCTGCGAATGGTCTCGGGATCGGCATCGTCGGGCAACTGCAGCACTCGCGCGACGGCTCGGCGGACCTCTTGAGTCTGCACCGTCCGTACGATGTCGACCGCAGCGAGGTCACGTCGAGCGCGCATGGCTTGCCGAAGCTGGAACAGCCCGAAGAAGACGCCGAGCACGACGGCGAGTGTCGTCACGATGTTTAACGCCGAGGTCACATCGATTTCGGTGAGAAGATTCGCGAACATCATCCGGCCTCGGGTTGAGTGACCAACGTTGTCAAAATATGAAGCTTGGTCCCGCAGCCAGACCATGTTGCACTAGCGAAAAGGCAGCTCAAGGATGATATTCAGGTTCGGACTGCGTTGCGTCAAGTAGTAAATCGGCACGGGACAAAGGCTTGTGGTCTCCCCGCGGTTGTTGCGTCCTCACTCGCCAGGCTTCGCCGCCTCGATTGGCGCCTTCGTCGCAGACCGCCGTGCAAGTTGCACTTCCCGATGCGCGATGTAGGCGTTGGCAATGAAAATGATCGCGGCGCCAAGGGCGGTCCAGCGGCTGAGGCCTTCGTCGAATAGCAACCAGCCTGCGATCGCGACGAGCGGCAGCTGCATGAAGCTGATCGGTGTAAGCGCGGAGACGTCGCCCAGTTTCAACGCGCGCGTCCACAGCATGTGGCCGCCGGTGCCGAGCGCGCCGGCGGCCATGACCCATAGCCACGCAATACCTTGCGGCCATTCCCACACGAACAAGGCCGGTACCAGCGACATCGGCACCCACAACAGAGTGGTGTAGAACACGATGCGGTCGGCGGGCTCGGTGTAGGACAGTTGCTTGATCTGGATCGAGACGATGCCGCTGAGAACGGCCGCCGCCAAAGCGATCAAAGTGCCGGTGCTGAAACTGGCGCTGCCCGGTTGCACGATGACCAGCACGCCGATGAATCCGAGCACGACCGCGGCCCAGCGTCGTGCGCGCACCTGCTCGTGCAGGAAGATCACGGCCGCGATGGTGACGAAGATCGGCGTCGAGTACGACAGCGACACGGCCTGCGCCAAGGGCAGGTGTCCGATCGCCCAGAAACCGCAGAACATCGAGATGACACCGATCAGGCAACGGATGAAGTAGCGGGGCAGTTGTGTGGTCTTGAGCAGGCCTGTGCCGTGTTTCAGCAACAGCGGCAGTGCCGCCACGAGGCCGAAGAAATTCCGGAAGAAGGCGATCTCGAAGGTGTGCAGGGTGTCCGATGCGAGGCGGATGGCGATGGCCATGAGGCCGAAGAAGACGGTGCTGCCGAGCATGAGGAGCGCGGCTCGGGTGTGGGTGGAGGTTGGGGCGGTCATGTGTTTTTTCCCTTCTTCCTTCGGGGTGAAGGGCTGCACTTGCGAGCCACTGGCTCGCGCAGCGCTGACCGCCTTCGCGTTAGCGCGAAGGCCGGGGCGCGGAGCGAGGTGCCCGAAGGTCGGATGAGGGCGTAGCAGTTCAGTTGTCGTGGACGTTCCCTGCGAGTCATTGTCCCGCCCTCAACTGTCGCTGTCGCGACATCTTCTCCCGAGGGGAGAAGGAAGCACGCGCTATCGCGACTTGTGAGTACACGACTACCAGGCCGCACCAACCACACGCGGCTCCGGCTCCAGCGCAACGCCGAAGCGTGATTGCACTGAGTCTGCAATGCGGCGGGCGAGATCGAGGATCTGCGCACCCGTCGCACGTCCGTGATTCACCAGCACCAACGCATGCTTGTCCGATACCCCTGCATCGCCGTCACGGTGGCCTTTCCATCCGCACGCATCGATCAGCCAAGCCGCCGACAGCTTGCGATAGGCTTCGTTGCTGCCGCTGAACATCGGCAGCGACGCATGTTCGCGCTGCAAGGCACCCGCCTGTGCGTTGGAAAGGATGGGATTCTTGAAGAAGCTGCCTGCGTTGCCGATCACGGCGGGATCGGGCAACTTGCGGCGGCGCAGGCGGATCACCGCTTCGGCGACCTGCGCTGGCGACGGAGCTGTAACTCCCATCTGCGTAAGTTCATCCGCAATGCCTGCGTATTCCAGGTTCACGTGTGCACCACCCGCCAACACGAACTCCACCGCGGTCACGATGAAACGATCCGCCTGCCGCTTGAACAGGCTGTCGCGATACGAGAATCCGCAGGCCTCGCGATCGAGCCTTTGCCATTGCCCGGTCGCGCGCTCGAAGGCTTCGACCGCATGGATGCAATCGCGTACCTCGACGCCATAGGCGCCGATGTTTTGGATCGGCGCGGCCCCGACAGTGCCCGGAATCAGCGCAAGGTTTTCCAGGCCAGACAATCCCTGCTGCAAGGTCCACATCACCAGGGTGTGCCAGTCCGCGCCGGCATCAGCGCGCACGACAGCGTGTCCGTCAAGATCGTCGATGATCTCGATGCGGGAACCGTTCAAGACGATGATCGTATCGCCGGGATCGCGGGCGAACAGCACATTGCTGCCACCGCCTAGCACCAATGCCGAGGCCGCCGATGGATGCGACGCGAATACTTCCGGCAAGGCAGCGCTATCAAAAACTTCGATGAGCTGACTTGCATGCGCTGCGATGCCGAAGGTATTGCGCTGCTGCAACGGGGCGTTCTGTATGACGCGGTAAGGCAGCTGCGACGCGCTCATTTGTTCGGCACGTGGCCTTTGCTGGGCGCTTCCTTGCGTCGGCGGATCGCCTCGACGCATTCGCCGATGAGTCCGGGGCCGCGGTAGATCAGGCCGGTGTAGATCTGCACCAGCGACGCCCCGGCCGCGGTCTTGGCGACGGCATCGGCGCCCGAAATGATGCCGCCGACCCCGATCAGCGGAATGCTGTCTGGAAGACGCGTGCGCAATCGCCGCAGCGTGGCAGTCGATTTGCCGAGCAACGGCGCGCCCGACAGACCGCCGGTTTCACGTGCATGGCGATGCTGCTGGATGGAGAAACGCGAGACGGTGGTATTGGTGGCGATGACGCCATCGACGTGCAATTCGCTCAGCACCCGACCTGCCGCATCGAGGTCGTCGTCCGACAGGTCCGGCGCGACCTTCACCAGCAACGGCACGCGCTTGCCATGCTGCACGGCCAGGTTCTCCTGCGCGTCGCGCAGCGTGCTGAGGAGGCGGCGCAACGACTGCTCCTCCTGCAACTCGCGCAGGCCCGCGGTGTTGGGCGAGGAAATGTTGACGGTGATGTAGTCGGCCAGCGGATATACGCGCTCGAGGCACACCAGGTAATCGCGCTCGGCGGAATCGTTGGGCGTGTCCTTGTTCTTGCCGATGTTGATGCCGAGCACGCCACGGCGGCGACGCGATTTCTCCACGTTGCGCACCAGCGCATCGATGCCGTCGTTGTTGAAAC
>JALYOU010000166.1 GCA_030856725.1 Pseudomonadota bacterium | reverse complement strand
TGTCCCTGACCGGAGCGATGTAGGCCAGCGGGTTGAAGACCGGCACGCCGTTGACGGGCACTGTCTGTCCCTTGACCTGGTTGAAGAATCGGAACTCGTAGGTGATGTCTGGCATCGCATCGCCGTTGTTGTCGATGTGGACGTCGTACACCGCCTGTTGGTCCATCAGGAAGTACTGGGGACCACCGTACGGATCCTGGAATGGTTGGAAGTTGGCGAGGATGGTGACCGAATTGTCGCGGCCGGGTTCATAACTACGGAACGCATAGACGTCCGTGTTGTCTACCTTGGGAAACTTGGTGATTTCCGGGCCTTCGCGATGGCTTGAGCCAAATGCAGACCCAGCCAGCAGCACGCTGGCTACTGATAGTGCGAGTACGGTGAGTTTCATGGGGCGTCCCTTTAAACGGATGACGAGCTGGGGTGTGTGGTCGGAAGCAGCAGCTCGTCGAAAACTGCGATTCCTAGGGACTGTGGCTGGGACAGGCCCCCTGTAGTTACGTACGTCTCAATAGTTTCTGTGGATGCAGCTCTTCAGCTTCAGCTATGTGAAATCGTGATGGATTTTCTTTGGACAAAGACGATAGTCATCAATGGGATGTGATTCCATGGTGAAAAAAGAACGCGTTGTGTAAATAATCCTGTTGCATTGATGCCGTCGTCAGGTTTGCGATTGTGTCGTCACGGGTGGACACTTCGGCAAACAACACACTCGGACGAAATATTTTTGAAATTCGAAAATGCATTTGTGCGCGATCTGCCTGGTGACAAAGAATCAGGGCTACGCATCAGGCAAGTGCATGCAGCGTTGTGGTCGCAGGTCGATCCCACACCGGTGGCTGCACCTTGCTTGATCGCCTGGTCGCCTGAAACAGCGGCGCTGTTGGGTCTGACAGCAGCGGAAATCTCTACTCCTGAATTTGCTCAAGTGCTTGCCGGCAATACGCTACTGCCTGGCATGCAGCCCTTTGCAGCCAATTACGGTGGGCATCAATTCGGCCATTGGGCAGGCCAGTTGGGTGACGGGCGCGCGATCACGCTTGGGGAAACCCTCAATGCGGCCGGCCAGCGTTGGGAGCTGCAACTGAAGGGCTCAGGACCTACCCCATATTCACGCACTGCCGACGGTCGCGCGGTGCTGCGATCTTCGGTCCGCGAATTTCTGTGCAGCGAGGCGATGCATCATCTTGGTGTTCCGACGACGCGTGCGTTGAGTCTGGTGGTCACTGGGGAAGACGTGGTGCGCGACATGTTCTACGACGGTCATCCGAAGGCAGAGCCGGGTGCGATCGTGTGTCGCGTGGCGCCGTCGTTCCTGCGTTTTGGAAATTTCGAGTTGCCTGCCTCGCGCAATGAAATTGATCTGCTGCGTAAATTGGTGGATTTCTGTATCGCACGCGATTTTCCCGAGCTGCTTTCGGGTCATGCTGGCCAAGTGGAGGAGGTTCATGCGCAATGGTTCGCGCAGGTCTGCGAACGCACCGCCGTCATGATCGCGCACTGGATGCGGGTTGGTTTCGTGCATGGGGTGATGAACACCGACAACATGTCGATCCTCGGACTGACGATTGACTACGGTCCATACGGCTGGGTGGATGACTACAACCCGGACTGGACACCCAACACCACCGATGCGCAAGGCCGCCGCTATCGCTTCGGTTGGCAGCCGAAGATCGCGTACTGGAACCTGACGCGACTGGCAGGCGCGCTGTCGCCGCTGTTCGATGATGCAGACGCGCTGCATGCCGGCTTGCAGCGATTTGCCGACACATACACGGCGGTGGAACGCGACAACACCGCACGCAAACTCGGCCTTGCCGAATGCCGCGATGAGGATGTCGAGCGCATCGTCGCGCTGCACGGCCTGCTGCATGCAGCCGAGGTGGACATGACGATCTTCTTTCGCGCGCTTGCGGATGTTGATCCTGCAGCGCCGTCGATCGAACCGTTGCGCGAGGCGTTCTACGACGCATCCAAATTGCTGACGCATGAAGCCGGCTTTTCGGAATGGCTCTTCGCGTACGGCGCGCGCCTGTCCGACGATCCGCTGACACCCGCCCAACGTCTTGCACGCATGCACGCAGCCAATCCGCGCTACGTGCTGCGCAACTATCTTGCCCAGCAGGCGATCGATCGCGCGGAGCGGGGCGATGCTGAGGGCATACTGGAGTTGCTCGACGTCATGCGACGCCCGTACGACGACCAACCGGGGAACGAACGCTTCGCCCAAAAGCGACCCGACTGGGCGCGCAACCGGCCGGGATGCTCGGCCTTGTCGTGCAGTTCGTGACTGCTTTTCGTCCCCCAAGGGTCTTCCTTCGGGGGCGTAGGAGCGCCTCCGGCCGCGAGCTATGCCGTGTTCCAGCGAAGTGGCTTTACAGAAACCAAAGAGCTCGCGGCTGAAGCCGCTCCTACGAAAAGCATTTGCATTCAGCTCAGCCTGCGTTCTCGACCCGGCGTTCACATCACCCCGGCGGATGATCGACGCACTTCCGGAGATCAGCCATGCAACCATTCGCAGTCATCCGTCGCGCTTTTCCGCATCACGGCATCCTTGATCGCATCAGGACTGGTCAAGTCAGGCTGGGTCACGTCATGCCTGCACGCACCGCGTTGATCGCGTTGGTGCTCGCGCTCTCCGGCTGCGCCACCGGCATGGGCGGATTCCCGCAGGGCGGGGGCTCATATCCCGGGTCTTCTTATCCTGATCAATCTTATCCCCAGCAAAGCACGGCCAACCAGTTGGTTGGTACGGTGCAAAACGTGGACCCGGGCGGCGGCCGCATCGTGCTCGATGCGCGCTCATCCGGTTACGGCAGTACCTCACGCGTCGAGGTGTTCTTCGACCAGCGCACGCAGCTCGTCTATCAAGGTCAGGCGTATCCGGTGAGCGGGTTGGAACCCGGCGACGAGATCCGCATCGCCACTACCCGCTCCGGCAACCGGTTGTGGGCCGGATCCATCGAATTGCTGCGCAATGTCCGCGACAGCGGCGGCTACAACGATGGCGGCTACAACAATGGTGGATACAACGGTGGCAACCAGAACAGTGGCGGCAACGGCAACGACCTGCGCGGCGAAGTGGGTTATGTGGACACACGCTCGCGCTTCATTGAACTTGCGCGCGGTGCGGTTGGCGGCAATTACGGCGCGCAACGCATTCGCTATGACGAACGGACCCTTGTCGAATATCAGGGGCAACGCTACCGGGTAGAGAACCTGCAACGTGGCGACATCGTCCGCATCCAGGCCCGGCAATATGGCAACGAGTGGGTTGCCGAACGCAT
>JALYOU010000165.1 GCA_030856725.1 Pseudomonadota bacterium | reverse complement strand
AGGTCGATCTCGCCCTGCATCGCCTGCTCCACCATCCCCGGCAACTGCGTGCGACCCTTGACGCCGCCGAACGCGCTGCCGCGCCAGACACGTCCGGTCACGAGTTGAAAGGGCCGCGTGCTGATTTCCTGACCTGCGCCGGCAACGCCGATGACGATGCTCTCCCCCCAACCCTTGTGACAGCACTCCAGCGCCGCACGCATGACGTGCACGTTGCCGATGCACTCGAAACTGAAATCGACGCCGCCATCGGTCATCGCGACGATGACGTCCTGGATGGGCTGGTCGTGATGGTTTGGATTGACGCAATCGGTCGCGCCCATCTGCCGCGCAAGCGCGAACTTCCCGGCATTGGTGTCGATACCGATGATGCGCCCGGCCTTGGCCTGCACCGCGCCCTGGATCACCGCAAGACCGATGCCGCCGAGGCCGAACACGGCGACCGTGTCGCCTGCTTTCACCTTCGCGGAGTTGTGCACAGCCCCGATCCCGGTAGTGACGCCGCAACCGAGCAGGCAGACTTTCTCCAGCGGCGCATCGGGATTCACCACCGCGAGTGAAATCTCCGGCACCACCGTGTATTCGCTGAAGGTGCTGCAGCCCATGTAGTGATGGATCGGTTGGCCGTTGTACGAAAACCGCGTGCTGCCATCGGGCATCAGGCCCTTGCCCTGCGTCGCGCGCACTGCCTGGCACAGATTGGTCTTGCCCGATTTGCAGAATTTGCATTCGCGGCATTCAGCCGTGTAAAGCGGGATGACATGGTCGCCAACCTTGACGCTGGTGACACCATCGCCGATGGCTTCGACGATACCGCCGCCTTCATGCCCGAGCACGGATGGGAAAATGCCTTCGGGATCATCGCCGCTGAGCGTGAACGCATCAGTGTGGCAGACACCGCTGGCGACGATGCGTACCAGCACTTCACCGGCGCGCGGCGGTTCGACGTCGATTTCCACGATTTGTAATGGTTCGCCTGCGGCAAAGGCGACGGCGGCGCGGGATTTCATGAAAATCTCCTCATGATTTGTCGTCTGCGCGAGATTGTCCTGTAGAGGACGCCGGACGCGATGTGACACGCTTTTGGCTTGTCATGACCATGACGAACTAAAGCTAGTACGCGTATTCGTCGAACACCGGATCGACCGCTCCGTTCCACGCGCCATGAAACAATTGCAACTTGCGCTCCGCCGGCGTTTCGTTGGCTTCCGCGAAATCGATCAGCGGGGTCAGGAAGATACTTTCATCCGCGCCATTCGCATTCTGCTTCGCGCGACGTTGCAATCCGGCTGCGGAAATCTTCAGCGCCTCGAGCGCAAGATCGCGCAAGGTGCCGTTGCGGAACGGCACCTTCAGGGCAAGTTTCGGCACGCCGTCGCGCAGCGCATTGCGCTCTTCGAGGCTGAAATCCTTGACCAGGTCCCACGCCGCATCCAGCGATGCAGTGTCGTACAGCAAGCCGACCCAAAATGCGGGGAGCGCGCACAAACGGTTCCATGGACCGCCGTCGGCGCCGCGCATTTCCAGGTACTGCTTCAAGCGCACTTCGGGAAACGCGGTCGTCATGTGGTCCGACCAGTCGCGCAGCGTCGGCAACGCGCCCGGCAGCACGTCCAGTTTCCCGTCCATGAATTTTCGGAACGACTTGCCTGAGACGTCGACGTATTCACCATGGCGATAGGAAAAATACATGGGCACATCAAGCAGGTAATCGACGTAACGCTCGAACCCGAAGCCATCCTCGAACACGAAATCAAGCATGCCGGTGCGGTCCGGGTCGGTATCGGTCCAGATATGCGAGCGGTAACTGAGAAAACCGTTCGGCTTGCCTTCGGTGAATGGCGAATCGGCAAACAGCGCAGTCGCAATCGGCTGCAGCGCCAACGACACGCGGAATTTCTTCACCATGTCGGCTTCGTCGGCGAAGTCGAGGTTGACCTGCACGGTGCAGGTGCGCGTCATCATGTCCAGGCCGAGCGCGCCGACCTTGGGCATGTACGCGCGCATGATCTGGTAACGGCCTTTCGGCATCCACGGCATCTCGTCGCGGCGCCATTTCGGCTGGAAGCCCATGCCGAGAAATCCGAGCTGCCGCTCTTCGGCGACGGCTTTGACTTCCTCCAGATGCGCGTTGGTTTCGCAGCAGGTGTCGTGGACGGTGTCGAGGATCGCGCCGGAAAGTTCCAGTTGTCCCGCGGGTTCCAGCGTCACCGAGGCACCGTCCTTTTGCAGCGCGATCACGCGGCCGTGTTCTTCGACGGGCTGCCAGCCGAAGCGCGTCAAGCCTTTCAACACGGATTCGATCCCGCGTTCCCCGTCGAACGTCGGCGGCCTCAGGTCGTCGAGCTGGAAGCCGAACTTCTCGTGCTCGGTGCCGATGCCCCACGCGTCTTTCGGCTTGCCACCCGATGCAAGGTATTCGACCAGTTGGTCGCGGCCGGTGATCGGCGACTCGGTGACGTTGCTGGGACTGGACATGCAGTCGCTCGAAGGAGGGATCACGATGTCAGGACGCGCCCGCATCGCAAGGTTTAGCACTATAGCCGCGCGGTTGTTGAGGCAGCGTTGCCGCGGTGAGGTATGAGTGTTCCGTCAATGCACACACCGATTCGAGGTGACGAAAACCGTAGGGTGCGGTGGACGCAGAGAACGCATCAATCG
>JALYOU010000148.1 GCA_030856725.1 Pseudomonadota bacterium | reverse complement strand
CGGCGCAGTTCCACCAGCGCTTCCTTGTTGCGGCCGAGGCGATACAGCACCCAGCCGTAGCTGTCGATGATAGCCGCGCTGCCCGGTTCGGCCACGCGCGCGCGGTCGATCAGCTCCAGCGCTTCGGCGTAGCGCATGGTGCGATCAGCCAGTGTGTAGCCGAGTGCATTGAGCGCGGCGACGTTGTCGGGTTCGGCGACCAGTATCTTGCGGAAATCCGCTTCCGCACGTTCAATGTTGTCGCGGCGCTCCCATGCCAAAGCGCGTGCATACAGCAGCCCGCCGTCATCGGGATACGCCGCAAGGCCGCGCGCGTAAGCGTCGAGTTCGCCAGCGTCATTATTGTCGCGTGTACGCAATTCGGCTTCGAGCAGATACGCATCCCGGCGCACATCCTCGTCGGCGCTGGCTTCGATCTGCAGCTTGCGCACCTCGGCGTAGGCTTCAGCGCCGCGCTTCAATTCATGCAGCACGTTGACGGCGCGCAGGCGTGCCGTCCAGCGCTGTGATCCGCCGGGCACGCCGCGATACCAATCCAGCGCTTCGGGATAACGCTTGAGGAACTCCGCGGCCTGGCCTAGCAGCAGGCGGCGTTCCGGGTCGGGCTGGGCGGCCCCCTTACGCAGCTCGTCGTAGAGCGCTGTAAGCGCTGTGTTGTCTTCGGCACGCGCCAGCAGCGAGGCGCGCAGGCCGTAGCTTTGTTCGTCCTGTTGTCCACGCGCGAGCACGGCGGCGGCAGCGGCGGCATCGCCCATCGCGTCATATTCGGCGGCGACGGCGAGCCGGATGTCGGCATCGCGTTCGGCTTGGGGCTGCAGCCCGGTGAGCACGACCTTGGCTTCGTCGATCTTGCCGGCCTCGCGCAACTGGCTGGCGCGCAGCAGTGCGACACGCGGTTCTCCTGGGAAACGCTTTACGACTTCCGTCACCATGCGCTCGGCCAGTGGATCCTCGTCGAGTCGCTGGGCGAGACCGCCAAAGGCAAGCCAGGCTTGCAGGTCGCTCGGTATCGCGTTGGCGTCGACCAGCGCGGTCAGCAGGCGCGCGGACAATTTTGCATTCTTGCCGCCGCTGCCGAGCGCGATCAACGCGTGCCGCCAGCCGGCGTCATCGGCATCGCGCAACAGGCCTTCCAGTTCGCGGCGGGCCAGCCGCTCGTCGCCACGACGCAGGGCCAGCGTGGCCTCGGCCGCGCGCATTGCCAGGGATTGCGGGGCACGGGAACGCCAGAGCTTCATCGCCTCGGCGGCGCGCGTATCGTCATTGGCCAGCAGCGCGATGCGTGTGGCACGTTCGGCCAAGCCAGCGTCGTCGGTGGCGCGGGCGGCCTCGAGATACCAGCGCGCGGCGTCGTCGAGCTGGCCGTTCTGAAGGGCGAATTCGCCGGCCATGACCGGTTCGAGCGCGTCGCCGCCGCGTTTTTGCACCTGTGCCGAGGCAGCCTGCGTAACGAGAAGGCCTGCGCACAGCACCAGAAGCAAGGTCAGTCTGCGCAGAAGGTGCATCGCGTGAAAAGAAGGCAATGTGTGAAAAGCGGGCATCCGGCGACCGTGCCGTTAAAATGGCGGTTTGAAGTTGCCGGGTAGCTTAATCGGAAGCTGATGAACCTGCTTTTTCAATGCGTCATTCCCGCGAAGGCGGAAATCGATGGCAGGAGATTTTCAGCAGAGTAATCCTGAGGATCTGGCAATTTATCAGTATGGAATCCCGCCTTGGCGGGGGTTACGACTCAGTCTTCCTAAATCCCACTTCCAACATTCGTTTATACCAGAGCCTTCACCATCAGCCTCCCCTCCACCAACTCAGGCCACAGCTTCCACGCACTCGGCCTCAACCACCAGACCGCACCGGTCAGCCTGCGCGAGCGGGTTGCACTCGACGATGCCGCGTTGCCGGCCGCGTTGACGGCGTTGCGCGCGTTGCCGGGTGTGCGGGAAGTCGTGGTGCTCTCGACCTGCAACCGGACCGAGTTGTACGCCGTCACGGACGGGGATGGCGACGCCCTGGTCGATTGGCTGGCGATGCATCCGCATGACAGCGCTCGCCAGGCTGCGGAGGCGGAACACAACCTGCGTGATTATTTCTATCGGCATCGTGGCGTGGATGCCGTGCAACATCTGTTTCGCGTCGCCGCAGGTCTTGATTCGATGGTGCTGGGTGAACCGCAGATCCTTGGCCAGGTCAAGCAGGCCTGGACGATCGCGCGCGCGGAAGGTGCATTGAACGGCCCACTGGACCGATTGTTCCAGCATGCCTTCGCCACCGCCAAGCGTGCACGCACCGATACGCGGATCGGCGCACATCCAGTGTCGGTTGCGTCGGCGGCGGTGCGATTGGCGCAGAACGTGTTCGCGCGGCTGGACGAATCCACCGTGCTGCTGATCGGCGCCGGCGAAACCATCGAGCTCGCCGCGCGGCACCTGAGCGAAGGCAAAGTGCGGCGATTGCTGGTTGCCAACCGCACCCTTGCGCACGCACAGGACATCGCGTCGCGTCACGGCGGCGTCGCGCTGCCGCTGGGCGAACTGGAACGGCATCTTGCCGATGCCGATGTGGTTTTTTCCGCGACGGCGAGCCGCGATACGGTGGTCAAGCGCGCACACGTGGAGGCCGCGCTCTCCACACGGCGTCATCGGCCGATGCTGCTGCTGGATTTGGCCGTGCCGCGTGACATCGATCCCAGCATCGCGCAACTGAAAGACGCGTATCTCTACACCGTCGACGACCTGGAACGCACCGTCGAGGACAATCGCCGCAACCGCCGCGAGTCCGCGGCGGAGGCAGAGGCGATCATCGAACTGCAGGCCGCGCGTTTCGTCGAAACACTGGACGCGGGCATGCGGCACGCACCCTTGAAGCAGCTTCGCGCGCACGGCGATGCGGCACGCAACGAGGCGCTGGCGAAAGCGAAACGATTGCTCGCCGCCGGCGGCGATCCCGGCGAAGCCCTCGACCTGCTCGCACACACGCTGACCAACCGCCTGCTGCACGCACCCACACAAGCACTACGCGAAGCCGCGCTCAGCGGCGACGCCGAACTGGCGTGTGCCGCGGAAAAACTGTTCCCTCCATTCAGCGATGACGAAGATGCTGCCAAGCCTGCGCCGAAAGCTTGAAGCGCTGGCCGAGCGCCGCGAAGAACTCGAACGCCTGCTTGCCGATCCTGGCGTCATCACCGATGCCGACAGGTTCCGCGACTACTCGCGTGAGTTCTCGCAACTGGAACCGGTCGTCACTGCGCTGGTGCAGGAAGCCCATGCCAAGCGTGACCTCGCGGCGGCCGAATCCATGCGCAGCGATCCGTCGTTGCAGAACGATCGTGAGATGCGGGCGTTGGCGGAGGAGGAAATCGTCAACGCCCAGGCGCGCCTTGTTGCGCTGGACGAAGAACTCGCGCTGTTTCTCGTCCCGAGGGACGCCCGCGACGAAGGCAACCTGTTCCTCGAAGTGCGCGCAGGTACCGGTGGCGACGAGGCAGCCATCTTTGCCGGCGACCTGTTCCGCATGTATGCGCGTTATGCCGAAGCACAGCGCTGGAAGGTTGAAGTCGTCTCGGCAAGTCCCGGCGAGCACGGCGGTTACAAGGAAATAATCGCGCGCATCGAGGGCCGCGGTGCATTTTCCAAGCTGAAATTCGAGTCCGGCACGCATCGCGTGCAGCGCGTGCCAGCCACCGAGACACAGGGTCGAATCCATACATCGGCCGCGACCGTGGCCATCCTCGCCGAGCAGGACGACATCGAGGACGTCGAGATCAACCCCGCGGATCTACGCGTCGATACGTTCCGCGCCTCTGGCGCCGGCGGACAACATGTCAACAAGACCGATTCGGCGATCCGCATAACGCACTTGCCGAGCGGCATCGTGGTCGAAAGCCAGCAGGAGCGTTCGCAACACCAGAACCGCGCGCGCGCCATGGCGTTCCTGAAAGCCAAGCTGCTGGACGAACAACGCAGCGCGCAGACCCGTTCGCAGGCCGAGTCCCGGCGCATGCAGGTCGGCAGCGGCGACCGCAGCCAGCGCATCCGCACCTACAATTTTTCGCAGGGCCGCATCACCGACCATCGCGTCGAAGGACTGACGCTCTACGATCTTGCGAATGTGCTGGAAGGTAATCTTGATGTGCTGATCGATCGGCTGACGCACGAACACCAAGCTGACGAGCTGTCACGACTGA
>JALYOU010000135.1 GCA_030856725.1 Pseudomonadota bacterium | reverse complement strand
ACAGGTCGCGGCGCTGCGCGGGCTGCAACGCGATCATCGGGGTGAACACACGACGCAACGTCGCGATCGCGGCATCGACATCGGCGAGGTCCTGAGCGGACAGGTTCAACGAAACCAGGTTCTGCATGGGCTATTACTTATATCCATTAGCAAGTCCGGGCGTGCCGAGGGTGGCTGGGCCGGACGATCCATGCTCCGCCGCGTTCCATGCAGGCGGGTGAAGCAACATTGCCGACAGGTCGGCGAGGGAGCGGGGCGATTCTGGCAGAGGGGCGCGGGTGAGTGCCAGCCGTTGGGTTGCGGGACCTGCGACCTGTTTACGGCGCGCTGAGGTCCGGCTTCGTTCGATCAGGTTTTGCAGCGCGCGTGTTTCGTCGGCCTGTCATGGGTTTCGTCGGCGAATCGCGTCACGCATCCATGACCTTCGACACACTGACCTGCGACACAAGCGCGACGGCCACGCTGGCGGCTAAGGTTGTGATTGAAAACCTTCAGTTGAGAGAGCGGCATGTCGAATCCAGTCACACCGCCGCTCGCGCTGCGCATCGAGCATTTGTCCAAGACCTATGGCAATGGCGTGCGCGCGCTTGATGATGTTTCGCTGACCATTCCGCAAGGCATGTACGGCCTGCTGGGGCCGAACGGCGCCGGCAAGTCGACGCTGATGCGGACCCTGGCGACCCTGCAGACGCCGGACACCGGCAGCGTGCATCTGGGCGATCTGGATGCGCTGGCCAACAAGGACACGCTGCGCCAGTCGCTGGGCTACCTGCCGCAGGAGTTCGGCGTCTATCCCGGTACCAGCGGGGAAAAACTGCTCGAGCATTTCGCGATCCTCAAAGGCCTGACGCATCGTGGCGAACGCAAGGACGTGGTCGAGGCGCTGTTGCGCCGCACGAACCTGTGGGACGTGCGTGGCAACAAGCTGGGCGGGTATTCCGGTGGCATGCGCCAGCGCTTCGGCGTGGCGGTGGCGCTGATCGGCAATCCAAAACTGCTGATCGTCGACGAACCGACCGCGGGCCTCGATCCTGCCGAGCGCGTGCGCTTCCTCAACCTGCTCAGCGAGCTGGGCGAGAACAGCATCGTCATCCTGTCCACGCACATCGTCGAAGACGTGTCGGAGCTGTGCACGCGCATGGCGATCATCGACAAGGGCCGCATCCTGCTGCAGGCCGAGCCGTTGCAGGCGGTCGCGGCATTGCGCGGACGCATCTGGCGCCGGCTGGTGGACAAGGAACAGTTGCCTGCGTTCGAACGCGACTACAGCATCATCTCCACGCGCCTGCTGTCGGGCCGCACCCTGTTGCACGCGGTCAGCGACGACGCTCCGGGCAATGGCTTTGAACCGACGGAACCCGACTTGGAAGACGTGTATTTCTGCACCATGGCGCGGCATCCGGCCGCGCTGGCGGCGGCCGCCTGATGCTTGGTAAAGGCATGTTCGGCGAAGTCTTCCGCTTCGAACTGCGCTATCAGCTGACGCGCAAATCCACCTGGTTCTATTTCCTGCTGGTGACCGGGCTGCTGCTGCAGATGACGTTCGATGTGTTCTTCGACGGCGCGCGCGCAGGCAGCTATTTTTTCAACGGGCCGTACGTGATCGCTTCGGGCAGCCTCATTGGCAGCTTCATCGGCATGATCGTCACCGCAGGGGTGGCCGGCGACGCTGCCAGCCGCGACGTGCAGTTGCGTCTTTCGCCGCTCATGTACACCACGCCGGTCCGCAAGCGCGCCTACCTGGGCGGGCGTTTTGCCGCCGCGTTCGTCGTCGCCGCGGGACTGATGCTCGCGTTGCCGCTCGGCCAGTGGCTGGCGCTGTCCTTGCCAGGACTGGAACCCGAACTGATCGGCCCGTCGCGGCCCGAAGCCTACGCCCTCATCTATTTCCTGATGCTGCTGCCGACCGCCTTCATCACTACCGCACTGATGTTCTCCGCGGCGGTGCTGGCGCGGCGCCCGATGGCGGCCTTCGCGGTGGCCGTGGCGTTGTTCGTGTCGGCGATCTTCACCAACGTGTTCTTCGCGCAGGTCAAGGGCATGTGGGCGCTGGCCAACCTGCTCGACCCGTTCG
>JALYOU010000124.1 GCA_030856725.1 Pseudomonadota bacterium | reverse complement strand
CGCGCTCGGCGGAATCGTTGGGCGTGTCCTTGTTCTTGCCGATGTTGATGCCGAGCACGCCACGGCGGCGACGCGATTTCTCCACGTTGCGCACCAGCGCATCGATGCCGTCGTTGTTGAAACCGAGTCGGTTGATGATCGCGTTGTGCTCGGGAAGCCGGAACATCCGCGGCGCTGGGTTGCCCGGTTGCGCGCGCGGCGTCACCGTGCCGATCTCGATGAAGCCGAATCCAAGCGCTTGCAATGCGTCGATGTGCGCCCCGTTTTTGTCGAGCCCGGCCGCCAGGCCGACGGGGTTGTCGAAGGTGAGTCCGAAGGCCTTGGTGGGAAAGGGCGTGGGCGTCTTGCCCAGCAAGGAATTCATGCCGCTGCGATACGCCATTTCCAACGCAGCCAAGCCCGCCGCGTGCGCGCGCTCGGGGTGGAGGCCGAAGAGGAAGGGGCGGGCGAACGAGTACATGGGTCTAGGTCGGGATCCGTGTCATGCGTGATTTTAGTTCGTCATTCCCGCCAAGACTTTTCGTAGGAGCGGCTTCAGCCGCGAGCTATATCCGTCCGTCTGAAGAGCTTGCGGCTGAATCCGCTCCTACCAAAGCGTTCTAAATTTTATAAATCGAACTTGATACCCTGCGCCAGCGGCAATGCATCCGAATAGTTGATCGTGTTCGTCTGCCGGCGCATGTACGCGCGCCACGCGTCCGAACCCGATTCGCGGCCGCCGCCGGTTTCCTTCTCGCCACCGAACGCGCCGCCGATTTCCGCGCCGCTGGTGCCGATGTTGACGTTGGCGATGCCGCAATCCGAGCCAGCTGCCGACAGAAAGGTTTCCGCGGCTTTCAGATTGGTGGTGAAAATCGACGACGACAGGCCCTGCGGCACGTCGTTCTGCAAGGCGAGCGCTTCGGCGACGTCCTTGACCTTCATCACGTAGAGGATCGGCGCAAAGGTTTCTGTCTGCACCACTTCGGCACCGTTGGACAGGCCGGTGACGATGGTCGGCAGCACGAAGTTGCCCTTGCGGTCATCGAGTGCCTTGCCGCCGGATTCGATCTTGCCGCCGGCTGCCTTCGCTTTCGCGACCGCATCGAGATAGCCCTGCACTGCGTCGCTGCTGTTGAGCGGGCCCATCAGGTTGGCGGGGTCGGTGGGATCGCCGATTTTCTTCTCGACCTGTCCATACGCGGTGATCAGCGTCGCAAGTACGTCGTCATAGATCTTTTCATGCACAAACAAGCGGCGCGTCGTGGTGCAGCGTTGACCGGCGGTGCCTACGGCGCCGAACACGATGGCCGGGATAGCGAGTTTCATCTCGGCGGTCTCGTCCACGATGATCGCGTTGTTGCCACCCAGCTCGAGCAGGCTGCGGCCCATGCGGCGCGCGACGCGCTCGCCGACCATGCGACCGATTTTTGTCGAGCCGGTGAAGCTGATCAGCGCGATGCGCTTGTCGTCGACGAAATGCGAGGCGAGTTCGCTGCCGGCATCGTTGAACAGGAAAAAGATGTCGGGAAAGCCGCCGACCTTGAGCGCATCGTTGCAGATCTTCATGGACGCGATCGCCGACAGCGGCGTCTTCGGCGATGGCTTCCAGATGGTGATATTGCCGCACACCGCAGCGATGAAACTGTTCCAGGCCCACACCGCGACCGGGAAATTGAACGCGGAGATCACGCCGACGATGCCCAGTGGATGCCACTGCTCGTACATGCGATGGCCCGGCCGTTCGGAGTGCATGGTCAGGCCGTACAGTTGGCGCGACAGGCCGACGGAAAAGTCGCCGATGTCGATCATTTCCTGCACTTCGCCGTCGCCCTCGGGCTTGCTTTTGCCCATCTCCAGCGCGACCAGCGAACCGAGCGCGTCCTTGTTGGCGCGCAATGCTTCGGCACACAGGCGCACGGCTTCACCGCGGCGCGGCGCGGGTGTCGTGCGCCAGACCTTGAACGCGGCCTGCGCGCGTTCGACGATGGTGTCGTAATCCTCCTGCGACGACGCCTGCACGCGCGCGAGGATGTCGCCGGTGCTCGGGTTGATCGGCTCGATGACGCCGGCGTCGCTGGTGCTGGACCATGCGCCGCTGCCGAGGTACGTGCCTGAAAGAGCAGTGCCGGATTGGGCCGCGCCCGAATGGGCGGCATCGAGGCCGAGCGCCTCGAGGATGTTCTGGGACATGGGGACTCCTGGGATATGTTTCGCCGCGTGCTGCGCGGGGCGATCAGGCAGCCATTTTAGCGGGTGGCGACCGGGTTTTCCTGCTTCTGCGGGGAATGCGCTCTTCGTATGAGCGGCTTCAACCGCGAGCTCTTGTCCTGACGCGCATATTTTCCCTATGTTCCGGCGCTGCCAGCCCCAAGCGTCGGGATAAATCCCTACATGGATCAGAAGCGAAAGCTCGTGGCTGAAGCCGCTCCTACGGAGAGCGGTCCGGCAAGGACGCCCCGGGCCGCCAGCCGTTGTGTTGCAAGCCATCAAGGATGGCCGTCAATTTGTCGCGTGCATCGGTGTTATGGATCGGCAACACCAGCAGGTCGCCCGGCTCGGCCCATCGCAACGTCTCCAGCGCGGCCTGCGTTTCATCCAGTTGCACGACGATGTTGTCATCTGGCACGCCATGCGCCAGCAGCGCCTCGCGCATGATCCCAGCGATCTCGCCCGGCGCGCGGCCGCGCAGGTAGTCGTCGATGTCCTTGAGCACGACGAGGTCCGGCCTGTATCGCGCGGCGATGGCGGCGAGTGCACGGTAGTCGTCGTCCTCGCGGTTGCCGGCGTGGCCCAGCACCAGTGCAAGGCGTCCGTTGCCACGCGCGGCATCGGCGCTTTGCATCAGCACCTGCAGGCCGTCGACGTTGTGCGCGTAATCCAGTACGAGGCGTACGCCGCCGAGCCTCCAGCGCTGCATGCGGCCGGGGTTGTCGCACGGTGCTTCGCCGAAATGGTGCAGGGTTTCGGCGATGGTGCTTGCGGGAATGCCGAGCGCATTCGCGCCCAGTGCGGCTGCGGACAGATTGGCGACGTTGTAGGCCGCATGTCCGCCGAAACTCAACGGCATGCCGGCGATGTTGCCGAGATCATGTTCGACGCCATCGCGATGCAGGAACAGATGCCCGTCGCGTGGCGCGCAGGTGGTGCCGTTTTGCTGCCTGTGGGCAAGCAGCCGGGGATGCTGCGCATCCAGCGAGAACCATGCGATGGGGCAGTGCAGGGCATCGGCATGTCCCGACAGCAAAGCGTCGTCCGCGTTCAACACCAGCAGGCCGTCCGTACGGATCGCACGCGCCACGGTGAGCTTGACCAGCGCGAGGTCATCAAGTGTGTGAATGCCGTATTCGCCGAAATGGTCCTCGCTGATATTGGTCACGATCGCCGCCTGTGCATGGCACACCGCAAGCCCGCGCCGCAGGATGCCGCCGCGCGCGGCTTCCAGCACTGCTGCCTCGACATCGGTTACACGCAAAGCTGTGCGTGCACCGCCCGGCCCTGAAAAATCGCCTGATTCGAGGACCTCGCCATTGACGAACACCCCATCGGTACAACTGTGCGACGTGCGCCAACCGTGCGCGCGGCAGATCGCGGCGAGCGCGCGGACAGTGGTGGTCTTGCCGTTGGAACCGGTGACGAGTGCGACCGGGATGGCGTGTAGTGCATGCCAGTCGAAGTCGTTTGGAGAAGGCAGCGCGTCGATCGGCCAGGTTTCGCTTCCGATGCCTTCGCCAAGGGTGAGGAGTTCGTCGTCGGGGAGGGCGGGGAGGTTGTGATTTTGTGCCTCGTGCAGCAGTGCGATCAAGGCGGGGTTAGTTTCGGCTTGCGCGAGCAGGCGCAGAATCTGTAACGCTGACTCTCGATCCCAGGCTGGAGCGTGCCCCGGTGCGAAGAAAACCTCGGCACGAGCGGCGCTTTGCTGTTCCCTTCTCCCCTCGGGAGAAGGTGCCCGAAGGGCGGATGAGGGAGCTTCCGCGCCGATCGCAGCTTCCCGTCCCGAAAGCCGCTCATCCGCGCGCCGCCAGATATCGGCTAGCACATCATCAGTACGCTGCAACACATCGTCATTCCAGTAACGCAGTGTCGTGATTCCACGCTCCGTCAGGAACGCATCCCGTGCTGCGTCATTCTGAACTTGATCCCCGATGTTGTGCTGCCCACCATCAACCTCCACCGCCAACTTCAGTTCCGTGCAGTAAAAGTCGAGTACGTAAGGCTCGACCGGAAATTGGCGACGAAACTTCTGATCATGCATTCGGCGGCCGCGCAGCATCGACCAGAGCAGATGTTCGGTATCGGTTGAAGTTACTCTTAGTTTCCTGGCGAGGGATAGTGTTTGCTTCCGGTAAGGAGCATGAGGGCTGGACGGAAGCTCCCTCATCCGCCCTTCGGGCACCTTCTCCCGGGGGGGGAAGGGAATAGCGGCACACCATGCCCATTCGTTGACTTCGGTTGCCGCATACAACTGGTCGGCCGGTGCGGTGAACGCGAGCGAGGCACCTGTCGCATGCCTGCGAACGATCGTCTCACCCATCGGCCAACCGAGCGCTTCGCGCGCAAGTGAAATTTGCTCGCGCCAACACGCAAGCGCGGCATCGTCCGGAACTTCACCGACAGTTTCCAGTGCCGCGCCCGTCCCATCGAAATAAGGATTGCAGCCGGTCAGGCGCCGGGATTCATCGTAGCGAAGCGACGACATGCTCAGTCATCGCTGTCGCGTTCGTAGCGCAGGCCGCGCTCGTCGCGGATCACGCCCTGCATTTCGGCGAAGGTTGTTTCGCCTTGTGCCTGCTCCCGCCGAGCGTGCTCCGGTTGCGGAAGTTCCTTGCGTTGCGGCGGTGCGGGAACCGGCGCGCCATCGGTACGGAACTTGATGATCTGCTTCCATGTGCGCGCAAGGGCATCAGCGAACATCAGGACGAGATCGCCGGGTTGCGCCATGCGCAATGCCGCATCGACCGCTTGCTGCTCGTCGGGAATGATCGTGATGGCATCGGCGGCAACGCCGGCATCCCGCAACGCCTTCGACATGATGCGCGGCACTTCGTCACCATCGCGGCCGCGCAAGCCGTCATCGCGACGGCAGATGTAATGATCGAAACGCCCAGCGACCGCCTGCGCGATCGCCTGTAGATCCTCGTCGCGGCGATCGCCGGGGCCGGCGAGGACCACGATGCGTTTCCCGCTCGCATCGAGGCGCTGCGCGAGGTCGGTCATCGCCGCCACGGCGTGCGCGTTGTGGCCGTAGTCCATGAGCACCTTGAACGGATGTTCGTTGTACACGTTCATGCGGCCCGGCGCCTGGAAGAAGCTGGTGTCGAACGTACGCAGTCCCTGGCGGATCGCATCGAGCTTGATGCCGAGCGAGAACGCCATCGCCGCCGCCATCATCGCGTTCTGCACGTTGTGCAGGGCGCGGCCTTCCATCGTGGCGGGGATCAGGTGCGTCCACAGCAGCGGAATGTGGCTGCCCTTGTCGTACAGCGTGATCATCTGGCCATTGACGCCGGCTTCCAGCGCACACGCGCGGCCGCCGGCGCGTATGTGCTCGCGCACCAGCGAATGCGAGGGATTCATCGTGACGTAGCAGAGCACCTTCGCATCGGTGTAGGCGGACATCTTCAGCACGTTCGGATCGTCGGCATTGAGCACGGCGCAATCCTTGGCGATCTCCACGACGACGCGCTTGACCTCGGCAAGTTGTTCGAGCGTGTCGATGCCTTTCAGGCCGAGGTGATCGGACTGCACGTTGATCACGGCGCCAACATTGACGCACGGCACGCCCATGCCCGCGCGCACCAGGCCGCCACGGGCGGTTTCAAGTACTGCGAGATCGATCTGCGGATCGGACAGCACCATCCGCGCGGAAACAGGCCCGGTCATGTCGCCTTTCACCGTGCACTGGCCGTCGATGTAGACGCCGTCAGTCGTGGTCAGCCCCGGCGTGTAACCGCCCATCTTGGCGATATGCGCAAGCATGCGCGCGGTGGTGGTCTTGCCGTTGGTGCCGGTGACGGCCGCGATCGGCACGCGCGAGGGCGTACCGGTAGGGAACAACATGTCGATCACGGGCCCCGCCGCATCGCGCGGCGTGCCTTCGCTGGGCGCGACGTGCATGCGGAATCCGGGCGCGGCGTTGACTTCGCAGATCGCGCCGCCGATGGCTTTGTAACTTTCGGCGATGTTGGTCGAAATGAAATCGACGCCGCCGATGTCGAGCCCGATCGCGCGCACGGCGCGGATTGCCATGTCGCGGTTGTCGGGATGAATGATGTCGGTGACATCGGTCGCCGTGCCGCCGGTGGAAAGATTTGCGGTGGAGCGCAGCGGCACGATTTCACCTTCCTTGGGCACGGACGTAGCGTCGTATCCGACGCGCGCGAGCATCAACTCGGCTTGCGCGTCGAGTTCAAGGCGGGTCAGCACTTTTTCGTGACCGACGCCGCGACGAGGATCCTGATTGACGTGCTCGACGAGTTCCGTAACCGATTGTTTTCCGTCACCGATAACATGACCGGGCGTGCGTCGCGTCGCCGCGATCAGTTCGCCGTTGATGACCAGGAGGCGATGGTCGTCGCCCGGGCAGTAGGTTTCGACGATGACCGATTTGGAGTGCTCCTGCGCCGACTGGAACGCCGCGCGGATGTCGTCGTCTTCGGTGATGTTGATGGTGATGCCGCGGCCATGGTTGCCGTTGTACGGCTTCAGCACCACGGGACCACCGAGTTTCTTCG
>JALYOU010000116.1 GCA_030856725.1 Pseudomonadota bacterium | reverse complement strand
CAGGCGCAGCAACGCCGGGCGGCCGAGCATCGCGAGTTTGTCGAGGCGCGCAACGCCACGCACGCAATACAGTCCCGGCGTGGGCATGGGCGCGCAGAATGCGGTGCGCATGGCATCGTTCTGCTTGCCTGGCTGCCACAGGGCCAGGAGCCCGTGCCATGCGGGTGCGGCGTTGTCGCGGGTAACGCGCAATCGCTGGGCGAACGCCACGCCATCGAGTGTGGGCGAGACGGAGTTGCGAATGGGCTTGCTGGCAGGGGCGATTGTCAACGCAGCACGCGGCGCTGGGGTGGAGGCCGCGGGTTCCTTCGCGCGTGGCCATAGCATGATTGCAGTGAGAACCAGCAGGGCACCGCCAGCGGCAAACAGGTGCGCGCGTTTCAGCGATGGCCTTGCGGCAGGCGCCAACGCTTCGCGCGCGGCCTGATCGACGACGCCCGCATCGAGCAAAGTGAGATCGCGTGCATATCCCGCCAGCAGCGCGCGTTCGGCGATGACGTTGATCAGCCGCGGCACGCCGCCCGCATGTGTGTGGATGCGCTGCACCGCGCGTGCATCGAACGGGAAATGCTGGCCGCCGGCGACGCGGTAACGATGACGCAAATAGTGTGCGGTCTCGCCGGGATCCAAGGGATCCAGGTGATAGCGGGCGGTGATGCGCTGCGCCAGTTGGCGCAGTTCTGGACGCGCCAGCATGGTGCGCAGTTCGGGCTGGCCGAGCAGGATGATCTGCAGCAGCTTCTGGGTATCGGTTTCCAGGTTGGTGAGCAGCCGCACCTGTTCCAGTGCTTCGGCCGAGAGGTTCTGCGCCTCGTCGATGATCAGCACCACGCGCAGGCCCTGCGCATAGGCATCCAGCAGATACGTGTTGAGCGTGTCAACCAGCGCCTTGATGCTGCCGCGCTTGGCATCGATGGCGAGCTTCAATTCCTCGCAGATCGTTTCCAGCAGTTCGACCGGCGTGATTCGCGGGTTGAGCACCAGCGCCACCCGCACGTTGTCGGGCAACTGTTCCAGCAGCAGCCGCGACAAGGTGGTCTTGCCGGTGCCGACTTCGCCGGTCAACTGCACGAATCCGCCCCCGCCGCCTTGGCCGATGCCGAACAGCAGATGCGCGAGCGCATCCCGATGGCGCTCGCTGAGGAACACGAAGCGGGGATCGGGCGTGATCGAGAACGGTGGCTCAGTGAGGCCGTAGTGTTCGAGGATCATGCGCTGCAAAGCGGTGGCGGGCCGCTAGCCTGCCATGAAACGGACTAGCTGGCGCGATACAGGTAAATCGCGATTGGTGCGCTTCGCCTGCGGCTCAGCACATCCTGCGTGTCCATGAACCGTGATTTGCAGGATGTGGTGAACGCAGTGAGCCGCATGCCGCGCGAAGCTGTTTGCGCATGGTCGCAAGGCCCGTTGTGAAACACTGCACGCTTCCGTGGAGAAAACCCGACCTGTGAGTACCGCACCCGCCCAGAAGATTTCGATGGGCAGCCTCGCATGGCTGCTGGGCGGGCTGGCGATGTTCGGTCCGTTCTCGATCGACACCATGTTTCCCGCGTTCCCGCAGATGGGCGCGCAGCTCGGCGCCGACAAAGTCGCCATGCAGCAGACGCTGAGCGTGTACCTGCTCGCGTATGCAGCGATGAGCATCGTGCATGGGCCGCTGTCGGATGCGATCGGGCGGCGCAAGGTTATCATCGGCGGACTGGTCGCGTTCACGCTGGCATCGGCGGGCTGCGCATTGGCGCAGGACCTGCCGACGTTGCTTACGTTTCGCGTGTTGCAGGGGCTGTCGGCGGGCGTCGGTTTGATTGTCGGCCGCGCGGTGATCCGCGACGTGTTGCAGGGCGACGATGCGCAGCGGTTGATGAGCCAGGTGTCGATGATCTTCGGCGTGGCGCCGGCGATCGCCCCCGTTATTGGCGGCTGGATCCTGGGTTGGAGCCGCTGGCCGGGGATCTTCTGGTTCATGGCGGTGTTTTCGCTGCTGTTGTTGCTGGCGACGGCGACATCGTTGCCGGAAACGCATCCGCCATCCGCTCGCCTGTCGCTCGCGCCCAGGCGCATGCTGCGCGATTACATCGGCATCTTCCTCAATCCGCGCTTCCAGCGGCTGGCAGCGGCTGGCACGTTCAATTTCAGTGCGCTGTTCCTGTACATCGCCTCGGCGCCTGCGTTCGTGGTGGACATCCTCAAGCTCAACGAGCGCCAGTTTGGCTGGTTTTTCATTCCCACCATCGGCGGGATGATGCTGGGCGCCTTTGTCTCCGGCCGCGCGGCGGGCAAGATCAGCGGCGCGCGGCTGGTGAATATCGGCTTCGCATGTTGTGGCATCGCGGCGGTCGGCAATGTGCTCTACAACCTCCTCGCGACGACAGCTGCAGTGCCGTGGGCAGTGTTGCCGATGATGCTGGGAGCGTTCGGCATCGCGCTGGTGTTCCCGATCGTGACGCTGGCGATCCTTGACATGTACCCGCGCCAGCGCGGTAGCGCCTCGTCGTTGCAGGCGTTCACCAGCCTGATGGTCAATGCCTTGATCGCGGGCGCGATATCGCCGCTGCTCAGTCATCACGCCTTGCATCTGGCGCTTGGTGGCGCGGTGTTGACGCTGTTGGGATGGCTGTTCTGGCGTTGGGAAACGAAATCCGGGCAGCCGGTTCCCGAGTGCAGTGCGAATGCGGCGGCGCTTGAGCCGGGCGAATCGATTTGATCGCGATAGCGTTGCTGTGCTCGTGCCCACGCCATGATGCAGGCGGGTTACAGCTATGCAGGAGCGGCTTCAGCCGCGAGCTTTAATC
>JALYOU010000068.1 GCA_030856725.1 Pseudomonadota bacterium | reverse complement strand
CGGTCGTGGATGGCGCCGTGACATGACGCATCACCGGCATCGGAAGACGCACCAGCAGGCGCGTTCCCTGCCCGCGCGGCGATTCGATGCTGACCGTGCCGTCCAGCGCCCGCACCCGATCACGCAGACCGGCCAGACCATTCCCGTCCCTGCCCGCGCCGCCGCGGCCGTCGTCGGCGATGCAGACCTGCACTGCGCATTCCTCCACCACGAACTCGATGCGTGCGTTTCGCGCGCGTGCGTGCCGCGCGATGTTGGTGACCGCCTCGCGCACCACCAGCGCCAGCCCGCTCTCGACCGGCGGTGGCAGTGCCGGAGGCGGCTCGAAGGCCAACCGGACCTGCGACGATTCCAGCAAAAGACGCGCCGACGCGAGTTCCGCGGCGAGGTCCGCCGAACGGATGCCCGTGACCGCGCTTCGCACCTGCGCCAGCGCCTCGCGCGCCACGCGTTCGGCGTCGTCGAGTTCCCGACGCGACGCCGCCCGATCGCGCAGTTCCAATTTGCGCGCCAGCTCCAGCTTGAGCGTGATCAACGACAGCGTGTGTCCAAGCAGGTCGTGCAGGTCGCGACCGATCCGCTCGCGTTCCGCGTTCGCAGCCAGCCTGCGCACCTCGTCGTGCGACAGCCGCAACGCGGTGTCCTTCTCGTGGCTGGACTGCTCGACGCTCATGATGATGCCGATGATCAACGTCATCGGCGGCAGCCACACCACCGCCTGCCACGGATAGCCGATCCACAGCGCCAGTGCGATCAGGACCGCATTGAGCAGCAGCAATTGCACCAGGTATCGCAGCAGCGGCCGCGGCCCGCTGGTGCGGAGCATCACGCAGCCGAACACGAAATAGCTGAGTGCCGCCGGGTACCAGGGCAGCAACGCCAGGCACATCGCGATCATCGCCAGCGCGTAACGCGGCGCGGTGCGGCGCGGTGCGGTGATGACCTTGGCGTAGAGCAGGAGGAATATCGGATACGACAACAGCGTCAAGCCCGCCCAACGCAGGTCGTAGCCGCCGCTGAACAACGGCGTGACGAAAATCCACGCCGACCACAGCACATGCACGGCGTGGGACCAGGGCGAACGCCCTTGGCGCAACGCGTCGGCCGCAGTCGAATCCGGCGCGGGCGTCAGCCAGCGCCGGAGGGCGTGCGGAAGCGGAAAGCTGGTTGCCGTCATGCGCGGATGTTAGGGCTTCAACCGCTGCGCCGCAGGCGCCGCGCCGCGAGCGCGAGGAAGACCAAAGTGAACCCGCACAGCACCAGCACGCGAGGCCACGCGGGTCCGGTATCGAAACCGAGCGCCGCCAGCGACAACTGGTTGAGGTGATAGCTCGGCCAGATTGGCGCCAAGCGCTGCAGCGCCTGGGGCAGCATCGACAGCGGCAACCACAGCCCGGACAGGAACGCCATCGGCAGGTACACCAGGTTGATCACCGCGGGCGCGGCTTGACCCTGGACCAGCGTGCCGAGCAACAGGCCCATGGCGCAAAACGGCAGCGTACCGAGCATGTCGGTGAGGAACAGGCGCACGACCTGCGCCGGCTCCAGCCGCATGTCCGCGGCGAAGATCGCCAGCGCCATCAGCAGCGCGACCACCGCGCCCCCCACCAGCATCGCCATCGCCATCTTGCCCAGGAGGTAGGCCAGCGGCGGCATCGGCAGTGCGCGCTTCAGCGTCAGCAGCCCGTTGTCCCGCTCCAGCGCCAGCGAGATGCCGAAGCCGAACAGGCCGGGCGCCATCACGCCGAATGTGGCGTATGCGGCGAGCAGGTAACGCGGCGCATCGGGATCGCGATGCCCACCGAGGACGATGCCGAACATCGTGTAGAAGACGGCCGGAAACAACAGCGACGGCAGCAGGAAGCCGGGATTGCGCAGGTAGCGCAGGCATTCGCTACGGATTTCCTCCAGGTACGCGCGCACGACGCGCGTGCGGGTCATCGTCGGAAGAAGCTTCGGCTGCAACTGTGTTGTCGGGATGGTGTGCATCAGGCGGCCTCGTGCAGGGGTGCGTGATCGGCATCGACGCCAACGGCAGCGTCGCGGGTGAGTTCGGTGAATGCTTCCGCCAGCCCGGCGGCGCGCACTTCCAGTCCTGAGAGGCGTGGATCGGCGTCGAGCAGCCGCCGCACCAGCGCTTCGGCATGCTCGGTCGCCAGCAGCATGCGGTCGCCATCCCGACGCGCTTCGACCACGACATCCCATCGGGCGATCTCTTCCAAGTGCACCGTCGTGGCGCATTGCACGCGCTTCAGCGCGACGCGCGCGCGCAGGGCATCGACGCTGCCTTCGCTGACGACGCGCCCGCGCGCCAGTACGCAGACCCGGTCCGCAAGCGCCTCGGCTTCCTCCAGGTAGTGCGTCGTCAGTACCACCGCGTTGCCTTCGGCAACCAGGTGACGAATCGCGTCCCACAGCTTGCGCCGTGCGTCGATGTCCAGGCCAACCGTGGGTTCGTCCAGGAACAGCACGCGTGGCCGGCCGCACAACGCCAATGCGAACTGCACACGCCGCTGCTGGCCGCCGGAGAGCTTGCCGTAGAACCGCTGCAGGAGGTCCGACACACCCGCAAGTTGCGCGCTTTCCTCCACGCTGCGCGGCGCCGGGTAATAGCTCGCTGTCAGCCGGATCAGCTCGCCCACCCGCAGCGTCGGCGGCAGTTCGGCTGACTGCAGCATCACCCCGATGCCGCGCCGCGCGCCGATGCGCTGCGGATCCTGGCCGAACAATGCGACCGTGCCGGCATCGGGCCGCACCAGTCCGAGCAGCAGGCTGATCGCGGTGGACTTGCCCGCCCCGTTCGGCCCGAGCAGAGCCAGCAGTTCACCGCCGTGCAGTGCCAGGTCGACGTTGTCGAGCGCTTGGATCTTGCCGTAGGCCTTGCGTACGTTCTTCAACTGCGCAAGCGCTTCGCCATCCACCATCGTCGTCATCCTCGGTTGCAGTCGATGCCGATGATGGGCAAGCCGGGCAGGTGTGGGCAGTCGCCGTCCTCATGGATTCCACATGACATGCGTCAGGTGCTTTGCGTCGGTGTCGTCGTTAGCCTGCACACCTCGTCCATGATCAGCAGGCCGCCATGCTCCAGCGATTCCGCATCGGCCCAGCCGCCCATTCGCTTCTTCGAGGCGTTGCCCATGCGCATTTGCGATAGCCATTGGCCGACCAGCGGAAATTCCGCCAGCGTGGTGATGCTTACCGATAGTGACTCCCGGCAGGTTGGCGCTGCCATCGGCTGCGGTCACACTTGCGCTCTTGCCACGTCCTGCCAGCAACGATGAACTCTTCCGCCGATCTCCTGAAAGAACTCCGCATCGACCGCAGTGCGCCGCCGCCGGCATCACGGCGGGGCCTGTGGATTGCACTGCTCGTGGTCGCGGTGATTGCCGTGCTTGCACTCGGCGCATGGCTGATGTTCGGCCGCGA
>JALYOU010000026.1 GCA_030856725.1 Pseudomonadota bacterium | reverse complement strand
GCTGAAGCCGCTCCTACGACGATCACTCAGCTCTTTTTCGGTTCCGTAGGCTTGGGCGCAGCGGCCACCGTCACCGGCGCCTGCCATCCGCAGGTCTGCCCTTCGTTCTGTTCCTTCAGCCACGTCTGCAGCGGGCCGAAATATTCCAGCACCGCGGCGGCATCCATCTTTTCGCCGCCGGTGATTTCCTTCATCGTCTTCTGCCACGGCTGGCTCGCGCCCTTCGCCAGCATCGCCTGGAATTTCTGGCCTGCAACCTTGTTGCCGTAGAAGCTGCATGCATGCAACGGGCCCTTGTAGCCCGCGGCGTCGCACAGCGCCTTGTAGAACTGGAACTGCAGCACGTGCGAGAGGAAGTAACGCGTGTACGGCGTGTTGCCCGGCACGTGGTACTTCGCACCCGGATCGAAGAATTCCTCGCCGCGCGGCGTGACCGGCGCAACGCCCTGGTACTTGGCTTTCAGATCCCACCAAGCGGTGTTGTAGTTGCCCGGCGCGATCGAGCCATCGAACACGCCCCAGCGCCAGCGATCGATCATCAGGCCGAAGGGAAGAAACGACACCTTCGCCAACGCCATCCGCATCTGCGAATTGATCAGGGCCTCGTTCGATACCTGCTGCTCGCCGACGAGGCCGATCGATTGCAGATACTGCGGCGTCATCGACAGCACGATGGTGTCACCTATGGCTTCATGGAAGCCGTCATGCGCACCGGTCTGGAACAACGGCGGCAGATTGTTGTAGGCCATGTAGTAATACACGTGACCCAGCTCGTGGTAGATGGTGGTGAAATCTTCCTCGTTCGGCTTGATGCACATCTTGGTGCGCACGTCCCCGGCCAGGTTCATGTCCCACGCGCTGGCGTGGCAGACCACGTCGCGGTCGCGCGGCTTGATGAACTGTGTTTTCTGCCAGTAGCTCTCTGGCAACTTGGCCATGCCGAGCGAGGTGTAGAAATCCTGCGCACGCTCGGTCATCTTCTTCGCGTTTTCGAGTTGCGCGGTACGCTCGATATCCTCGCGTTCCTGGACGCCCGGCAGTGTGCTGTTGAGCTTGCCGAGCTGCGTGGAAATTTCCTGCTGGTACTGCTGTTCCAGCGTACCGGTGATGTCGAGGCTGCCGGCGTTTTCGTACGGCTGCAACACGTCCCACAGGTTGCCCCAGTCCTGTTGCCACAGGTTGCCCATCAGGTGCGCAGGCAGCATGCCGTTCACTGCGCCTTTGTCGGGACCGTATTTTGCCTGCAGCTTCGTGCGCGTGTAGCAGTGCAACTGTTCGTACAGCGGCTTGACTTGACCCCAGAGGCGGTCTGTTTCCACGGCGATTTCCGCGGGCGTCATGTCATAGCCGGAACGCCACATCTCGCCGGTGTCGGCATAGCCCAGATCCTTTGCGCCTTCGTTGACGAGTTCAGCGAAGCGCTGGTAATCCTTGCGCATCGGCACGGAAATCGTGTGCCAGCCCTGCCATGCATCGAGTTGAGCATCGTAATCGCGGCTGTTGCGCAACACGTCTTCCAGCTCGCCGATCTCGCGGCAGCTCTTGGCATCGCCCTCGGTCTTGCAGTAGCTACCGCTGCCGTACATGCCTTCCATCTTGGTAGCGAGCTTGGTGAGTTCGCCAAGCTTGACGGGATCCTTCGGCGGCGGCATCGACGTGCCGAGCTTGAGCAGCATGATCGCGCGCGTGGAATCGGCGGACATTTGCTTGCCTTCGAAACGCTTGGCCTCCTCGATCCAGCTCTTGAGCTGAGTCAGGTAACGCTCGTTGCTTTTGGCCGACAGCAGCTGCGTGTCGTCGCTGATGTAGGTGCTGGACACCCACTGCGCGGCGGTCAGTTCCGGATACATCGCCTTGAGCTCGGTGTTGACCCGCGCGATGAACTGGTCGGCGGTCTCATCGGCCGGCGGTGGCTTGGTGGCGATGCCAGCCACCGGAGCTTCGGCCCCAGGCGAGGGCGATTTCTTGCACGCGGACAAGGACAGCAGGCTCGCGGTGATGGCGAGTGCGAGCAGGGCATGGCGATGGGTCACGGGCGATTTCCTGAACGGGCGCGGCGGATGCGCTGGGATGGGCAGGCTAGAACGCAGGGGATACGACGTGCAAGTGACGTTGTTCCCTACCTCCTCAGGGAGAAGCAAAAAACAGATGCCGTTCAGTGTCGATCAGGCCTCTTGAAGCGAGCCATTGCCACGCATCTTCTGCATCGCGCTCGAAATACGCGCGCGCGGAGCCGAGCCGGAACGTGTAGCCCCACGCATCCATGTCGGCATGCACGCGATCGCGTCCGACGCCGGGCAGGGCGTCGCCAAGCAGGGCCTGCAACACGCAGACGGCGTTTTCTTCCTCAATCGAATCGGTGGCGTCAGTGTGGACGGTGTCGCGGCGTTCGCGCGGCAGCACGATCAGGTGCGCGGCCTCATGCAGCAATGAATGGACGGGCGTATCGTTGCGCGCATGGACGGCGTGAGCAATGACGCCAGCTTCCGGGTCGCCCCAGTAGCTGCCGGGGATGGGTGCGTTGTCTTCGACGAGTTCGAGTTGAAGGTCGTAGCGGGCGAGTAGCGATGCGACATGGATGACGTTGATGTCGCGCAACAAAAGTACCGCCTGTTGCTTGGTAGGAGCGGCTTCAGCCGCGAGCTTTTTTCGGATCATGCGAAGGGCTCGCGGATAAAGCCGCTCTTACGAAAAGCAAATACAGCTATGCGGCCGAGGCGCGGTTGTCTGGCAGCGCGACGGAAATATCGAGTACGTCGTGGTCGCCTTCCTTGACAACGTCGACCTTGACCGCATCGACGTCGATGCTGACGTACTTGCGGATCACTTCCAGCAGTTCGCGGCGCAGCAGCGGCAAATAGTCGGGCCCGCCGTGGCTGGAGCGCTCCTGCGCGATGATGATGCGCAGCCGGTCCTTGGCGATCGACGCGGTGTTCTTCTTTGTCTTGAGAAAATCGAAGAGCCCCATGCCTCAACCCCCGAAGAGCTTGCTGAAGAAGCCCTTCTTTTCATACTGGGTGAAGCGCATCGGGCGGGTTTCACCCATGAGGCGCGCCACTGCGTCGTCGTAGGCCTGGCCCGCGGGCGATTCCATGTCGAGGATCACCGGCTCGCCCTTGTTGGAGGCATTGAGTACGTCACCGGATTCGGGGATCACGCCGATGGTCTTGAGGCCGAGCACTTCCTCCACGTCGCCGATCGACAGCATCTCGCCGGCTTCCACGCGCTGCGGGCTGTAGCGGGTGAGCAGCAGGTGCTCCTTGACCCGCTCGCCGTTCTCGGCGCGGCGCGTCTTCGATGCGAGCAGGCCGAGGATGCGATCGGAGTCGCGCACCGATGACACTTCCGGATTCACCACCACGACCGCCTGGTCGGCGAAGTACATCGCCAGGAACGCACCTTTTTCGATGCCGGCGGGCGAATCGCAGACGATGTAGTCGAAGCCGTCGGCAGCCAGATCGTCCAGCACCTTCTGCACGCCTTCCGTGGTCAGCGCATCCTTGTCGCGCGTCTGCGACGCCGCAAGGATATGCAGGTTGTCGAAGCGTTTGTCCTTGATCAGCGACTGCTTGAGCGAGGCCTCGCCCTGAATGACGTTGACGAAGTCGTACACCACGCGGCGCTCGCAACCCATGATGAGATCGAGGTTGCGCAGGCCGACGTCGAAGTCGATGACGGCGACCTTCTTGCCCTGCCGCGCCAAACCACAGGCGAGGCTTGCGCTGGTCGTGGTCTTGCCGACACCGCCCTTTCCGGACGTGACTACGATGATTTCGGCCAAAACAGTTCTCCTGGTGTGCGCTCAGTCGAGCGCGGCAATATGCAGTTGTTCGTTGTCGAGCCAGATCTGCACGGGCTTGCCGCGCAGTTCCTTCGGGATGTCTTCCAGCACTTTGTAGTGACCGGCAATGGCGACGAGCTCAGCCTGGAATTCGCGGCAGAAGATGCGTGCGTTCTCATTGCCTTGCGCGCCTGCGAGTGCGCGCCCACGCAGAGCGCCGTAGATGTGGATCGAGCCGTCGGCGATGACTTCGGCGCCAGCGCCGACCGTGGTCAGCACGGTCAGGTCGCGGTTGTCCGCATACACCTGCTGGCCAGAGCGGACCGGGGTTTTCTGGATCAGGCCGGGTTGACTGGCGGTCGCGGGTGTCGCTGCTTTGCTCTTCGTAGGGGCGGCTTCAGCCGCGATCTTTTGACGTTGCGACAAAGAGCTCGCAGCGGAAGCTGCTCCCGCAGGCGCCGCTCCTGCTGAAGCCGCCTCGGCCGTTTCATATTGCGCACGAAACTTTGACAGCAGCGGCAATCCAAGTTGCTGCGCCAGCGCGTCGTTTTCAGATGTGCCGTACGCAAGTGCCACCGGCAGCACGCCCGCTGCGCGCAAGCCGTCGAGCAATGCACGCGTCGTTGCAAGGTCGGGGGTTTTCGCCAAGCCGCCAAAATCGATGATCACGGCGGCGCGTTCAAACAGCTTAGGCGCGCGCTGCACGCGATCGCGCATTTCCTCCGTCAACTGCGCGACATCGAGCGTACGGATGCGCAGGTTGGCGATGCCGACTTGGCCGATCTTCAATTCGCCCGCTTGCGCGTAATCGACCTGTGCGCCCACGCGTCAGGTTCCCGTTGGCCGCTGTTCGATCGCGGCGCGGCGCGGCGCGCTGAGCCACGAGGCCGCCGGCAACTGTTCGCCGTAAGTCGCCTGCACCCATGCGTAGCTGCACAGTTCCTTCATCAGCATCGCAGCGCGCACGCCGTTGTCCTGCATGTTCTGGCCGACTTCCAGGAAACCGAAGCTGCCGTGGAACAGCAGTGCCGGGTCGTTGCCGACTTCCAGAAAGACTTCGCAGGCCAGATGCGGATAACGCAGTTCCGCATAACTCTGCACGTCGGCATAGAACGCGCGGCCAACGCCGCCGCCACGGCGGCGGCTGGCGACCACGATGCGGTCGATGTACAGGAATTGCGGATAGCGCGCGGCGAACCAGCGGAAATTGGCGCTGTCGTGCATTGCGGTCGAACCGAAGCCCACCAGGAAGCCGGCAAGGTTGCCATCGCGCTCGGCGACGCGGAAATATTCAGCGGTGTCGTAGAACTGGCGCAGTCGGGCCGCGTCGAGCGGCAGGATGGCGGGACCAGCGGCGTTGTTCAGGGCAAGGACGGAATCCAGCTCGTGCTCACGCACGTCGCGGACAACAATCGACATTCGTGACTCCGTTGCTTGAGGGTGACTGGCCGTCGTTGCGACCTCGTGCCGGATTATCGCATGGGGCGCATCATGCCCGCGACCGCCTTCGCCGGTCATCCATGACTTTCGGTGGGCTCGGCGGGCCATGCAATCGGCCTAAGATGACGCATGTTCGTCCATCTCACCCATACGCGGCTGCTGCGTTACGCCGGCCTGTTCACCTGGGCCGCGGTGGGCGTGCCACTCGCGTACACGGCGCTGGTGTCGTCGCCTTCGTCGCCGGGCGAGGAAGCCGTCGGGTTGGTGGCGATGTCTTGGAAAGGCTGGCTGGCGTATGCCGCCTTCGGCCTGTGTTATGGCTGGCTGACACGCACCATGGGCCGCCGTAGCATCCGTTCCTTCGATTACGGCCTGTTGCTGCTGATGACCGCCTCGGCCGTCGCCGTCAGCTATTTCAACGCCAGCGGCCTTGGCAGCGTGCTGCTGATGGTCGGTGCCTGCGTTTTGCCGTGGCTGTTGCCGCTTCCGGCGGCGATCGCTTGGCTGGTGCTCAGCCAGCTGGCGGTGGTGCCGGTGTTCGTCAAGCTGGATTTTCCGTTGCTGGAAGCACTGATGCAGTCGGTGCTGTATGCCGGATTCGCCGGATTCGTCTTTGTGACCAGTCTGGTCGCGCGGCAACAGGCGCTTGCCTGGGACGACCAGCGGCGATTGAACTCCGAACTGCGCGCAACCCGCGCGCTGCTTACCGAAAGCGCGCGGGTCAACGAACGCACCCGCATCTCGCGCGAGCTGCACGACCTGCTGGGCCACCACCTCACCGCACTCAGCCTGAACCTCGAAGTCGCCAGCCACCTGTCCGCAGGCAAGGTGCAGGATCACGTGCGACAGGCGCAGACGCTCGCCAAGCTGCTGCTCACCGATGTGCGTGAAGCCGTCAGCCACCTGCGGGAGGGCGGCGCCATCGACCTGGGCGCAGCGCTTAGGCCGCTGGCCGAGAATGTCCCGGCACTGAACATCCAGATGCGCATCGACGAGCCACTGATGCTCGACGACCCCGAACGCGC
>JALYOU010000004.1 GCA_030856725.1 Pseudomonadota bacterium | reverse complement strand
GCCTCGAACGGCGACCACGACGCGGCGGCGCTGCGCAGGTCGATGCGGTTTGGTGCGTCGAGTTCGATGGTGTCGGCCTGCGCCGCGAACCACGCCTGCTCGCCCTGCATGCCGAGGAACAGTGCAGTGCCTGGTCCGCCGCCGACCTGCGCGCCGCGCGGTGCGAACAATGCGTGGTCGGCATCGGCCAGCGCATGGCCTTCGGCATCGAGCAAGAGAATGAGCGCCTGCGCCCAATGCGCCGAGAGTGCCTCGGCGTCATCGCGCAGGTGGTCGCCGCGGTCCAGCGCGGCATCGACGAAGGCGAACGGTGCCGGCGGCGTGGTCATGGGTGGAAGGTCAGACGGTGAACGAGGAACCGCAGCCGCAGGTGGACTTCGCGTTCGGGTTGCGGATCACGAACTGCGCGCCGTGCAGGCTCTCACTGTAATCAACCTGCGCGCCCATCAGGTATTGCAGGCTGAGCGGATCGACCAGCAGGGTCACGCCGTCGGTGTGGATGGCGAGGTCGTCCTCGCCCTGCGCCTCATCGAACTCGAAGCCGTACTGGAAGCCGGAACAACCGCCGCCCTGGATGTACACGCGCAGCTTCAGCGCGTCGTTGCCTTCCTCGACGATCAGCTCGCGCACCTTGCTGGCGGCCGCCTGGGTGAACAGCAGCGGCGCGTCGAGTTGCTGGTAGGTGGCTTCGGTGGTCATGAGGGGAAGATGGGGCAGTTGGGGTGGTGATTCAATCGTCTTGGCTTATGCGGGTACGCTTTTGTAGGAGCGGCTCTTAGCCGCGAGCTTTTAATGTTGTGGTGACAGGGCCCAAGAGCTCGCGGCTGAGAGCCGCTCCTACAAGGGCAGGCGCGTTCAAGAGCAGCGCGTTACTGCGCCGGCGTGTCGGTGGCTTCCGCCCACGCAAATGCCTGCTCCGCCGTCCCACCGCGATCCGCCTTGACCTCCGCGATGACACGTCCCGGCACAAAGCCCTGCGGCAACACCAGGCTGCCTTCGAGCCGCTGGAAATAACGGAACTCGAAGCGTTGCGGCGGCGCGTTGGGATCCTGCAACAGGTCGGTCCAGGCCATGCGGGTGAGCTTGCCGTCGCGGGTGCCTTCGACGCTGAGCGTCAGGCCGCCCTTGCTGACGGCGCCGCGGTTGAGGTTCTGCGTAAGCATGGCGGTGTAGCGCCAGCTGCCGTCGTTGTCGCGGCGCAGTTCGACGTCATGCACGCTCAAGCCCTTGCGCTGTCCGGTGGAGCCGACCAGCCGTTCGTAGAAGGCGACATCGGCGCGCAGGCCGGCCACTTCCTCCTCGCGCTCGGCCAGCGTCTGCTGAAGTTCGCGATTGGCCTGGCGGCTGATGCGGTCGGACATCTGCAACGTAGCGACGCGTTGCTGGAGTTGCGCGTCGGCAGGCAAAGCCGCGCTTGCGACCGGCGCAGGTGCGGCACGATAGCTGGCCCAGAACCAGGTGCCGGCGAGCGAGGCGATCCAGAGCACGGCGATCACGGCAGCCGTCCAGCCACTCCAGCGAGCGGGTTCGGGCGGCGCGTGGCGCGCTTCGATCTGTGGATCGGGAGGGCGCGCGGTGTCCTGTTCGTGAATGGGATCGCTCATTAACGGGAACCCTGCAGCGTTGGAACAGGCATTGTACGGATCGGCTGGGTTGCGCTTTTACAGCGTCCTTACCTTCATTTCCTATACTCGAAGGCGTACGGCCCGTGGCGGCCGCGATACAAGGGGAACCCGCCGTGTCGGAAGCCCATCTGTTCGCAATTGGCGTGCTGCTGGCGTGGCTGGCTGGCATCCGCGTGTACCTGACGGTGTTCGGCGTCGGGTTGGCCGGGATGTTCGGCTGGATCGACCTGCCGCAGGCGCTGGAGGCCACGCAGTCACCCTGGGTGTTGGGCGTCTCGGGCGTGCTGGCGATTGCCGAATTTTTCGCCGACAAGATCCCCGGTGTGGATTCGGGCTGGGACCTGCTGCACACCTTGCTGCGGGTGCCGGCTGGGGCGTTCCTGGCCGCGGCCGCGATGTCACCGGATGGCGAACTCGGCGCAGGCGTGCTTGCCACCGGTGCGGGCGTGGCGTTGACCAGCCATCTGCTCAAATCCGGCTCGCGCGCGCTGATGAACACTTCGCCCGAACCGGTCAGCAACTGGACGGCCTCCGTGACCGAGGACGTGGCCGTGGTGAGTGGCCTGACTCTTGCATTCACCCATCCATGGATCGGGCTGGGCATCGTGGTGTCGGTAAGCGTGCTGTTCGCGCTGGGTGTGTGGTGGCTTTGGCGCAAGGTGTTTCGCCGCGCGCCGCGGCCGCAACCGGACGCCGGCTGACGACGTACCTGCATGACGCGATGGCCTGATCGTCGGACGGCACACGTTATGAACTCTGCGCATGTAACCTCAGCGCCTCATGTGGAAGTCACCTAGGGGAGACGATGTCCGCGACTGGACCCGATTCGCGCTCGACCACCACGTCGCCTGGCAGCGATGACCGCATCACGGCCAGCGACGACCCAGCCGCGCCCGAGGTCACCCGCTACGCACGCCGCGCTGAAGCACCGCCGCCGCAGTACTGGCGCCGCTGGGATGCCGATGCGCCCGTTGACGATGCAGCGGACAATGAGGCAGCAGGCGAAGCGCTCGCCAATTCGCCTGCCGCCGACACCGAATCCACCTTGCTACGCGACAAACCGATCGCCAGCGCGGCCAGTCCCGCGATCGCCGACGATCCCTATCGCATTCTGATTGTCGAGGACGACCCCAGCCAGGCGATGTTCGCCGAAGGCGTGCTGAGAGGCACCGGCATGGAAACGATGATCGTGGCCGAATCGTCCGGCGTGATCGACGCGCTGGAGCGCTTCCATCCCGACCTGGTGCTGATGGACCTGCACATCCCGGGGCTCGACGGCATCGCCATGACCGAGCAGATCCGCGCCCACGAGGAATACCTGCACACCCCGATCGTGTTCCTGACCGGCGATCCCGATCCCGACCGCCAGTTCGAAGTGCTGGCTGGCGGCGCCGACGACTTCCTCAACAAACCCATCCGCCCGCGCCACCTGGTCGCCGCCGTGCAGAGTCGCGTGCAGCGCGCGCGCAAGCTGGGCGAGAGCCGGATGCGCACGGGCCCCTCGCCAGAGACCGGCCTGCTGCCGCGTGCGGTGCTGATCGAACGCCTGGCCGGCATGCTGCGGCAGCCGGCCGCGACGGGTGCGCTGCTGTTCGTCGAAATCGCCGGCTCGTCGCGCCTGCGCGAACACTACGGCTATGCCGCGTACGAACATTTCATGGCCGGCGCCGGCCTGCGGTTTGCCGAACTAATCGGCGACGCCGCGCTCGCACGGCTCGACGACAAGGCCTTCCTCGTACTCTCGCCCACGCTTGCGCCGGCGCAGATCGGGGATTTCGCACGGACCCTGCGCGACGGCGTGGCCGAGCGCACGTTCGGCACGCCCGAGCAGGCCATCCGTCTGCGCGCAACAGTGGGCGCGGTCGATCTCGCCCAGGCCTTCAATGATGTCGGCGCCGTGCTCGACGCTGCCGAAAGCGCCCTGCGCGCCGCACGCGATTGCCCGGCAGGCTTCGAGGTGTTCGCGCCAGCGCAGCGCGGCGTGACGGACCACAACCTCGCCCTTGGCGACGGAGTGCGTGAAGCACTGACGGAGGGTCGCCTCGAGCTGGCGTTCCAACCGATCGTCGCCGTGGCCGGCGGAGAGGATGCGCAATACCAGACGCTGCTGCGCCTGCGTACCGTGGACGGACAGCTGCAATCGGCCGGCCAGTTCCTGCCCGCGCTGGAAGACAGCGAACTGCTGCACGAGCTCGACCAATGGGTTCTGGAACAGGCCGTTGCGACACTGCTCCGGCGTGGCGAGGAACACAAACCACTGCGCCTGTTCGTATCGCAGTCGCCCCGTTCGCTGTCGCGTCCGGCCAGGGCCGAATGGCTGCTGGACGCCATCAACACGCATGGCATCGAAGGCACCTCGCTTGTCATCGATCTGCGCCTGTCCGACGCGCTCATCCACACCGTGACCCTGCTCGAGTTCTGCCAGCGCCTGATGCGTGCCGGCGTGCAGTTCTGCCTGAGCCAGTACGAACACAGCGACGAGGCGCAGAGCCTGCTCGGGCAACTTCCGCTCGGCTACCTGCGGCTGTCGTCGCGCTATGCCGATGCCCACATCACGTCTGAGCTGCGCGACGAGATGCGCGGCGTCATCGACCGCGCGCACCGGCTCGGCCTGCAGGTCATCGGCCACCAGATCGAGGATCCCCAAGCCGCCGCGACGCTGTGGATGAGCGGCATCGATTACATCCAGGGCAACCTGGTGCAGGTCGCGAGCGAGGACCTGGAGTTCGATTTCCAGAGCGCTGTGCTCTGATTGTCGATGCCCTGATTGCCGATGCCCTAATGCAGATGCCCTGAATGCAGAACACGATGCATGCCTCGCCACTGTTCGCGCGCTGGCTGGCGCTGGGGGCGGCTGCAGGCGCCGCCATCGCCCTGGCGATGGAACAAGCCGGCTGGGGCAGCATGCGGCTCGCGGCATTGGTGCTGGTGCTGCTGGCCTTGTTCGGCGTAATCGCGATCGTGCTGTCGCTACGCCGGCACGACATCCAATTCCGCGCGCGTGCCCATCACGCCGAGCGCGGACGCGCGGAAGTCGATGCGCTGCAGCGCGAGATCCGCCGTCACCAGGAACTCGAACACCAATTGCAGCAGGCCAAGGCCACCGCCGAATCGGTGGTGCTGGCGAAGGGCGAATTCCTCGCCACCATGAGCCACGAAATCCGCACGCCGCTCAACGGCGTCATCCCGATGCTCGACCTGCTGCTGTCGATGTCGCTGCCGCAGAACCAGCGTGATCTGGTACGTACCGCGTACGCGTCGTCGCAGCAGCTGCTGCGGATCGTCGACGACATCCTCGATTACTCCAAGCTCGAGGCCAACCGCCTGGAACTGGAAAGCACCGTCTTCAACCTGCGCGAACTGATCGAGGACGTGACGCAGTGGATGCGTCATCCGGCCGACATCAAGGGCCTGCGGTTGCACCTGCACATGGATCCGGCGGTGCGCCTGCCGGTGCGCGGCGATCCGGTACGGCTACGGCAGGTACTCGGAAACCTCATCGGCAATGCGGTGAAGTTCACCGAACGCGGCGCCGTCACGGTGACGGTCAAGCGGCTCGGCGAGAACGCGTCCCAGCACCTGCTGCGCTTCGAAATCGCCGACACGGGCATCGGCATCAGTGAGCAGGCGCAGAAACAATTGTTCACCGCGTTCGCGCAGGCCGATGCATCGACCACGCGGCTGTACGGCGGCACCGGACTGGGTCTGGCCATCTGCAAGCGAATCGTCGACCTGATGGGCGGACGGATCGGCGTGCGCTCGGAGCCGGGCATCGGGGCGACCTTTCATTTCGAGATCCCGCTGACCAAGGTGCAGGGCGATCTCGTAGCCCGCCCCGCCGAAGTTACGGGCGCGCGGTTGCTGCTGCTCAGCGTGGACGAACACCTGCGGCGGCGGCTGACCATGGTGTTGCCCAACTGGGGTCTGCGCATCACCACCGTGGATACGGTGCACGAGGCGCTGGAACGCCTGCGCGTGGCCGCGCAACAAGGCGCACCCTGGCAGTACTCCATCGTGCTGGCCGATCTTGCCGGCTTGCGCGGTACCGCCATCGCCCTGCACCGCAACCTCGAGCGCCAGGCGCTGTACGGCGACGTACGCCTGGTGTGCCTGTCCAGCGACGACCACATCCCGGAAGAGCTCCGGCAACCCGGCGTGGCCTGCCTGCCACGGCACGTGGGCGATAACGAACTGCGCACGGTACTCGTCGCAAGCGCACCGGCCGCCACGCCCGCGGGCGGTGTGCAGCAGAACGTACGCCAAGGCGAAGGCGCGCCGGCGCGCCGTCGGCAATGGAGCGGGAACCTGCTGCTGGTAGAGGACAACCCAGTCAACCTGCTCGTGGCCCAAGAGCTGTTGAAGGTGCTGGGCCTGGCCTGCGATAGCGCTGCCAACGGCGAGATCGCGCTGCAGAAAATGGAACAGGCGCGCTACGACCTGGTGCTGATGGATTGCCAGATGCCCGTGCTCGACGGCTACAGCGCCACGCGCCGCTGGCGCGAAATGGAAGTCATCGAAGGTACCGCGCGGTTGCCGATCGTGGCGATGACCGCCAACGCCATGGCTGGCGACCGGCAGAAATGCCTGGACGCCGGCATGGACGATTACCTGGCCAAACCGGTGACGCGCGCCCAGCTAGACGACTGCCTGTCGCGCTGGCTGTCCGAACGCGGCCCGGAAGAGATGACCGAAGACCGCCGGCAACCGGCCGACGTCCGCATCGATCCGCCAAAGGAGTCCGTGCCCATGCTCAACAGCGCCACGCTGGACGAACTCGAAGCCGTGATCGGTCCCGGCGTCGGGCGCATCATCGCCACCTACCTCGACACCACCCCGCGCCTGATCACGCAGATGAAATCCGCGGCTGAAGTGCCCGATCTGCCGTTGCTGCGCGAACTTGCACACAGCCTGAAGTCGTCCAGCGGCAACCTCGGTGCCGAGCTCCTGTCGGAAGCGGCCAAGCGCATCGAGCTTGATGCACGACAGGAAACGCTGGAACGTCCGGCGGCGGCCGTGGCCGTGGTCGTCACGGAATTCGAACGCGTGCGCCCGCTGTTGCTGGCGCGCATGCACGCCAATTCGGCGGCGCATATGGCCTGATGCGAGCGCGTGCCGATTCGTAGGAGCGGCTTCAGCCGCGAGCTCGTGCTTGTTGTGTGTGCCAACATCGTTCTTTCATCGCCACATGAAAGCCTGAAGCAAGCCGTTGCCTGTGCCGTTGCTTCTCCCGCCGGGAGAAGGTGCCCCTCATAACCTTTCCGATGACAGGATCAATCAGGGGCGGATGAGGGCGCTTCCGTCCAGCTCGCATTGCGCGAACCGGAAGCCACCCATCAATCCCCCATCTTGCTTTGCAGATAATTCTGCTCACCCACGCGTCCGATCAGTTCGAGCTGCGTTTCGATCCAGTCGATGTGCTCTTCCTCGGACTCAAGGATGTCGGCAAACAACTTGCGGCTGACGTAATCGTTCACCGCTTCGCAATCGATGATCGCATTGCGCAACACCGGCAACGCTTCCAGTTCCAGCGCCAGATCGCACTCCAGCAGTTCGCGCGGGTTCTCGCCGATGCGAAGCTTGCCCAGCGCCTGGAAGTTCGGCAGTCCTTCGAGGAACAGGATGCGCTCGGCCAGCTTGTCGGCGTGCTTCATCTCGTCGATCGACTCGTGGTACTCGTGCTCGGCCAGTTCCTTCAGCCCCCAGTTCTTCAGCATCTTGGCGTGCAGGAAATACTGGTTGATCGCAGTGAGTTCGTTGTACAGCGCCTTGTTGAGGTGCTCGATCACTTTCGCATCGCCACGCATCGCCGTTCTCCTGAATTTTTTCGATGGCGCGACTGTAGACCTCTGTAACCGCGCATGACGAAACGCGAATCACGCGCATTTCGGGCGCATGGATATGCCCTCCGGGAATTGCTTCTCGCAGGAGCGGCCTCAGCCGCGAGTACAAGAAGAGCAAAAGCTCGCGACTGAAGTCGCTTCTACAAATGAGGCATCGCTTGCAATTCGAACGGGCGTGTCGCGTTTACGGCTGAGGTGCTGGCCGCTGGTATCAGGCCGCGTTAGACAACAACGGCAGTTCAACGCGCACCGCAGCCTGCTGCGCCTCGCGCAACACCTGCGCCGCACTGTCCAGGCAGGTGCCGCAGGTGGCGCCGCAACCCGTACGCATGGTCAGTTCGGGCACACTGCGACAACCGGCAGACGCGGCTTGGCGGATGTCGTTCTGGGTAACGCCGTTGCAGATGCAGACGTACATGCGCGGAGCCGACTCTTACTTGGGTACGGCCTTATTCCGCCACGAATGAGAATCATTGTCAACTCTGATAACAGGGCTTTTGGTCAGTTTCCAGCTGGTGTCAACTGGACCCAAGATGGTGACGAGCACTCACTCTCCCGCCGGCGACCGCACCTTTCCCCGATACCCAAGCGCCGGCCGCAGCACCGGATTCGGCGCCGGCACGGCTTCGGCCCCGGCAAGGTCGCGCGCAAATGGCGCCAGGTGCTGCAAGGCGCTCGCATAGACGCCGCGCTTGAACATCACCACATGCTCAACCGGGTACCAGAAATCCACCCAGCGCCACAGGTCGAACTCGGGGTGGTCGGTCAGGTCCAGACGCAAGTCGGCTTCCTGGCCCTTGAGCCGCAGCAGGAACCACACCTGTTTCTGCCCGATGCAGACCAGCCGGTCGTTGCGGCGAATGGCCCGCTGCGGCAAGCGATAACGCAGCCATCCTGGGGTCGCACCGACCAGCTCAACGTGCTCCGGCAACAGGCCGGTCTCCTCGCGCAGCTCGCGGTACATCGCCTCTTCTGGCGTCTCGTCGCTGTTCATCCCGCCCTGCGGGAACTGCCAGCCGTCACGCCGCACCCGCCGCGCCCAGAAGACGCGACCGTCAGGGTGCATCAACACAATGCCGACATTAGGTCGGTAACCGTCCGGATCGATCACGATGCGGACTCCCGGAAGTTATTTGACTTTCGTCACTGCCACCGACTCTGCCACGGCAGCGGCGAGGCGACAAGCGCGGCGGCGGCCTTTGCAGCGGCTTTCATTGACGGCACGGGACGCGGCGGGAATAATTCGCCGCTCTCCGCGTAACATCCTCTCCGCGTGGCTATGTAGCTCAGCCGGTTAGAGCACAGCACTCATAATGCTGGGGTCGGTGGTTCGAGTCCACCCATAGCCACCACTTCCGCCGCCAAGCTCTGGCGGCGACACCTCTCCCGATCAACCCCACTCGCGCTCCGATCCGCTTGCGGCGTGAACGCAGCGCGGCTTGCCCTGCCCGTGCGCTTCAATAGCGTTGGACCCGACAGCGTAAAATTCGGCCATGGATATCTTCAAAGTCTTCACCTTGGAGGCCGCTCACCGGCTACCGAATGTGCCCGAGGGGCATAAGTGCGCGCGCCTGCACGGGCATTCGTTCCGGATCGAGCTCCATGTCGGCGGCGAACCGGGCGCGGACACGGGCTGGGTGATGGACTTCGCCGACATCAAGGCCGCATTCCGGCCGCTGTACGAACAGCTCGACCATCACTATCTCAATGAGATCGAGGGGCTGGAAAACCCGACCAGCGAACGCTTGGCGACATGGATATGGGAAAGGCTCAAGCCCGCGTTGCCGCAGCTGAGCGAAGTGGCAATCCATGAAACCTGCACGTCCGGGTGCCGGTACAGGGGCTGATTTGATTGGTGAATCTGCGCTGAGAGCCCGCGCGACGTAACCCCATGTTTCCAAGGAATGAACCGATTCCTGTAATTGGCATACGCAATGTTGCATCGCACCAATTCCTGCGATATGCTGCACCGCACAAATCGGCAATACCGCCGGTTACCACCCGCAGGAGTCTCCCATGTACCAGCAGATCAATGACCAGGTTTCCGCTGCGTCGCGCCAGTTCGCCGACACTGCGGGCCAGATCAACCGCCTCGCCATCGACAACGCCGAGAAAGTGTTCGGCCTTCAGATCGCCGCGTTCCAGACCAGCGTCAACGCCACCATGGCATTTTGGGGCCAGGTTTCCGAAGCGCGTGACGTCGACGGCCTGAAGGCCGCTTGGCCGAACGGCGTGCAGGTTGCGCGCGAGAACGTCGAGCGCGCCATCACCACCGGCCAGGAAGTCTACGGCCGCACGCTGAAGACCAACGAAGCCATCGGTCAGATCGCCAAGGGCCAGTTCGAAGCCGCCACCGAGCAGGCCAAGACCAACGCCGAGACGGTCGTCAAGAACGTGAGCAAGGCTGCCAAGTAAGTTTCAGTTCCAAGTGTTACCCCGGCCGATTGATGACGGCCACACGACCTCTCCCCTGAGTCGTGCGAAGCCCGGTAGCGCAAGCTGCCGGGTTTTTTTGTGTCCGCGTTTTTTTTGCGGCCATGCATGCATTGGCGTCATGCGTCGAGTCGAAATCGCGATGCCACACATTTCTTTTGTGTTGGACTGGCCATCTGAAGCCTTGCAATGGCCTGCACGATTGACACCCGCCTTTCCTCCGGGCGACCATCCTTGCCATGTTGAAGGGATGCAACAGGAGCACCCGCCATGCAAGGCATCAAGGGCCGCATCGGCCTGACTCTGACTCTATTGCTGTTGGCCGCCATGACCGGGCTGTATCTGTCCGGCGTGCTTGTGCCGATGCTGCTCAAGGTGCAGGCGGCCTCGCCCTGGTATGAGACCTGGTGGAGTTACGCCAAGGTCCTCGACCAACCGCAACTCCAATCCCATGCAGGCAAGATCAAGTTCGCGACCGTGCTCGGTTTCGGCCTGCCGCTGGTGGTGTGGCTGCCGTTCGCAGTGGGTCTGCTAAAGCCGCGCAGCAGTGAATTCCATGGCGATGCCCGCTTCGCCACTCGCAGTGATCTGGCCAAAGCCGGGCTCCTGAAGCAGACGCCCGAAGGCGTCGTCATCGGCAAGTCCGGCCGCGACTACTTGTGGCTCGGCGGCGCGCAGCACGTGATCATGACCGCGCCGACCCGCTCGGGCAAAACCACCAGCGTCGCCATCCCGGTGCTGCTCACCTATGCGCACTCCGTCGTCTGCATGGACCTCAAGGGCGAGTTGTTCAAACTGACCAGCGGGCAGCGGCAAGCCATGGGGCAGAAGATCTATAAGTTCGCTCCGTACGCCGAAGACGGCCGGACGCATCGCTTCAATCCTTTCATGATGATGTCGGCCGACCCGCGCATTCGCGTCGGCGAAATCCAGACCATCGGCGCGATCCTGTATCCCGACGATCCGAACAAGGACCCGTTCTGGACCGCGCAGGCCCGGTCCGCATTCCTCGCATTTACGTCCTTCATGTTTGAGAACTGGGACGACATGTCCCGCAGCGGCTTCCCAGGCCTGCAGCCCAACGCGGATCCGTATTTCCCAAGCTTCGAGCGCATCTATCGGCTTTCCGCGGGCAGCGGAGAAGCGAGCATCAAGCAGCAGATCGATACATGGTTGAGCGGCGCCGGGAAGCGCGAGTTCACCAGCATGCAGACGCGCACCCTGCTCGCCGGCCTGTCGGGCCTGGCCGAGGAAACGTTCTCTTCCGTGATCGCCACCATGCAGGAACCGCTGCTGCAATTCATCAGCCCCATCCTCGCGGCCGCGACCAATGCCTGCGACTTCCACGTCGAAAGCCTGCGCAGGCAACCCACGTCGATCTACGTCGTGATCCCGCCAGCAAAACTCGGCGAGTCCGGACGCCTGCTCAATATTTTCTTCTCGACGGTGGTCGGCCAGAACCTCAAGACCCATCCCGACGAAGACGCGTCGCTCAAATACCAGATGCTGTTGTTGCTCGACGAATTCACCGCCATGGGCCCGGTGCGCGTGCTGTCCGAACGCATCTCGCTCACCGCCGGCTACAGGATCCGCGACCTGTCGATCATCCAGAGCCTGTCGCAACTCGATTCCACCTACGGCGAAGCGGAAGCGCGCACCTACATCACCAACCACGCCGCCAGCATCGTCTTCACCCCGCGCGAGCAATGCGACGCCAACGAATACAGCGAGATGCTCGGCTACACCACCGTGCGCCGCCGCAACCGCACCATCAGTCGCGGCGCCGGCGGCGGCAGCGTCTCCTACGCCACCACCGAAGAACGCCGCGCCCTGATGCTGCCGCAGGAACTGAAAGAGCTTCCCGGCGACGATCAGATCGTCTTCTACGAAGGCTGCCCCCCGATCCGCTGCAAGAAGAACTGGTATTTCAAGGATGCGTATTTCAAGAAGCGGATCATCGATCCCGTCGAAATTCCAGCGCTGGCACTGAGCAATGCCTGAGTACGCAACAAATCATCAACTCCATCCCGCAAGCCAACTGTCAAACAAAAGGAATAGTCATGCACACCAAATGGATACTTGCACTCTCTCTGCTGAGCGGAAGCGCATTTGCGAATTCGGCCTGCGACACGCCGAAGAATGATTTCGATGGCCTCTACTGCCTGAGCGATCCAAATGAGGTCGACAAGTTGCGCGACAAGCATTGTGCATATGTGGGGAGCATCACCACTGGGCAGAACAACGAAGCTGCCTGCGACGGAGGCAATGTAATGCCATGCGTATCCAGCACCGGAACGCTAACTTTTGGAGAACAAGATGGCGGTGGGTTGCCAACTCTGCAGGTCGCGATCTCTGGAACAACAATTGCCGCACCAGGTAAAACGCGGCTGCTCGGGCCATCGGATACCGCGAGTTACACATTCGATAAAAAGCAAAGGGCTTACAACCATTGATTAATAGTCATTTTTTTGGAGAAAACCGATGTGGAGCAAAAGCACTTTCATTCTGTTCGTAGGCTCGTTGCTTGTTGCTTGCACCCCGGCAACAACCAACGAGTCTGCAGCTCGATATTCCGAGGTGCAGACGGCCACACCGATAGAGACTGAGTCGCTGGCTGAAAAAGCTATTCTGCCAACTGCGAATCGCATCGACTTGGCTAAAGGTAATGACTACTCAAATTGTGATGAGCAAAAGACGTTATTTCATTGTCCTACGCTCGACGGAAAGCAGATCTTGCTATGCGACAGAGATGAATCGCTGGAATATTCGTTCGGCAAACCAAAAACAAAACCAGAGCTTGCTTTTTCAGTGCCTAGGAATCAGGCAACAACATTTCAGTGGCAAGGAGTTGGCCGGTGGATGAGCTACTCAGTAACTGTGCCTAACGGAAAAACTAAGTACACAGTTTTTACCAGTCTTGATCGGCTCACTGACGAACATGAGTTCGAAGCAGGAGTTACTGTCACCATTGGTGATTCCGAGGTGGCGAAAATTTTGTGTACCGCCCCGATTGTACATAACATCGAAGGAGTCGATCTCAAACAAGAGCAATAGACATCCTATAGCTTAATAACGGAAGCAATCGTGTGAGCCAAAAAAGGATTTGAAATGGCAGAGGAATTAAGCAATCGCGATTATTTATTGCTTCGTGCGTACCAAGCAGGCATTCGTGAGCCTCAAGCACTCGCAGGATTCATGGGCCAGATGCAAGTGGAGTCCGGCGGCTATCGGAGCATGCGCGAAAATTTGAATTATGGCGGTGAGCGTCTGTTACAGGTTTTCCGAGGGCGCAATGGAATGGATACCCTTGCAGAAGCCAACTTGGTTGCTCAAGGCGGCCCAGGAGCAGTGGCAAACATGATCTATGGCGGAGAATGGGGGCGAAAAAAACTTGGCAATAGCGAACCGGGCGATGGTTGGCGCTTCCATGGACGTGGTTATGTACAACTTACTGGCCGTGACAACTACGAACGCGACGGGCGTGAGCTAGGGCTCGATCTGGTCGACAATCCTAATATCGCTGCGAATCGTGACTCAGCCGCAACCATTGCAGTGCACTACTGGTACAGTCGAGTTGTTGAGCGAGGCCACCAACACGACGTCCGAAGCGCGACCATCGATATCAATGGTGGGACAAATCATCTTGCAGAACGCCGTGCCGCTGTAGCTCAGTGGGAGCGCATGTTGACTCATGAGGTCATTGAGAGCCTTTCGCGCGGTGAAGTGGCATTGCCCTCAATGCCTGGGCAACGCAGTTCGGCTGATGCGACTGTGGAAAAAATACAGAATAATCTTAACCAGCTCGGCATCACCGACGATCAAGACCAAGACTTGGCGGTTGACGGCTATCGCGGCGGTCCAAACAGTCGTACCAATCAAGCCATCGAGAACTTCCAGCGCACGTTCGGCTTGGATGACAGCAAGATGAGCGCCGCCGAGTTACTCACCGCGACACAAGTAGCCTTAAAGGCCAATCCTCTGAACAACCTCGAACAGACTCTGCGGGACATCGTGCCTGATAGCGTGGAGCAGTTACCACGACGCATAGTCAACGGCATCCCCGACTATCTCTTGCCGGGCCGAAATGCACCGGATCAAGCAGCATCTGCACCGCACGTGCCGAGTCGCGCGCCTTCGACGCCTCGTTCCGAACCTACGCCTGTAGCGCCGGGAACAGCGGTGCCGATACCTGCAGTGGAACAGTTGCAGTACGGCGATAAGGGCGCAGGCGTATTGGTGCTACAGCAGAATCTTCGTTTACTCGGCGCGAGGGATGAAGACGGGAGGCCACTCAAAGCCGATAGGGACTATGGCAACAGCACTCGTCAGGCGGTCGAACAGTTTCAGCTCTGGACCGGACGCGATGTCACCGGCATCGCCGACAAGGGCACGCTGGACGAATTGCGCATGCACGGCCAACACGCCGCATGGCAGCAGGCGCTGGGTATCGTGCCAAGTGAGCATCTGCGCGACAACCTGCAACCGGGGTCCTACGAGGCCGGGGTTGCGGCCGACTTGCGCGTACCGGTGCAAGGCGGGCAGGTGCGAGGCGCACAACCGGCGCCCAGCGCCTCCGCGCCGTTGCCTTTCAGCGATCTACGCCATCCGCATCACGAGCTGTATGTGGACGTGACGCAACGCCTGGAAGGCAAAGGCCAGCTCAGCGCGCTGCCGGATGAACGGTTGAACCAGATCGTCGGTACGTTGCATCGGAACGGTTACGAGGCCGGATTCAGCGGCGATGTCGTGGTTCACCAGAACCAGTTCTTCGCACGCGAAACCGATCTGTCGCGTCTTGGCAGTCACGTCAAGGTGGACATGAACCAACCTGCGCCTTCGATACAGGAGACGATGCGCGAGGCGGGGGCGCATGACATGCAGCAGATCCAGCAACAGGCGCATCGCTCGCAACAACAGGGGCATCAGGATTCGCACGCGCCGCGGATGTGATGTCCGTGGTCACTTGCCACGCAGTTGCCTTCCCTGAGTCGCGCAAACCCGGCAGCGCACGCTGCCGGGTTTTACGTTCCGTACGCCTCTCGGCTCGCCAGTTTCTTTGACTGCCGGCTGTGATCGCGGCCGATCAGCAGGTACATCGCCGGCACCACGAACAACGTGAACAGCGTGCCGATCGACATGCCGCCGACGATGACCCAGCCGATCTGGTTGCGCGCTTCCGCGCCGGCGCCGCTGGCGATGGCCAGTGGCAACGAGCCGAACACCATGGCGCCGGTGGTCATCAGGATCGGACGCAGGCGCAGTGCGGTAGCTTCGACCACCGCGTCGAATTTCGATTTGCCTTGGTCCTGCGACTGGTTGGAAAACTCCACGATAAGAATGCCGTGTTTGGCGATCAAACCGACCAGCGTGATCATTCCGATCTGGCTGTAGATGTTCCAGCTGCCACCGGTGAGTTTGAGCGCAAGGAAGGCGCCGAAGGCCGCGAGCGGCACCGCCAGCAGGATCACGAACG
>JALYOU010000358.1 GCA_030856725.1 Pseudomonadota bacterium | reverse complement strand
TTCAAACTCGATGACGTCGTCTTTGGCCATGCTGTCCTGCGTTGGGGGAGGCGCCGTCGGCGCCAACAAAGTCGGGCATTCTGCCACGCGCCCAGCAAGTGCGCAAAGCACGTCTTAACGGAATGCGGGTGCGCCTTTGTGGGGGGCCTGGCCCACCAGCTCATCAACGCGACGTAAACGGGCGGCCAAGGCCCACTTAAGTGCATCGAAGCCCACCCGTCCAAGCGTCTAGGCCAAGGAGTTGGCAGACAGGGTGCCAAATCGCTGCGTCCAGTTGCCATTGGTCTCGGGAAAAACAGTCAAGTCAGCGACTTTGGCGACGAAAACATCGCGCGGCATGCGTGCGGCACCAAGCGTCAGCAAGTGGTCGTTTTCGACCTGGGCATCGATCAGCGGCCAGTTCCATTCATGCAGGCGATGGGCCAGGGCAGCCAGTGCGATCTTGGAACCACCGCTAGCGCCACTGAACATGCTTTCGCCGAAGAACATCCGGCCGAGGGCGATGCCGTAGATACCACCGACCAGCCGCTCGTCTTCGAATACCTCGACGGAATGCGCATGTCCAAGCCGGTGCATTTCCACATAGGCCTCGATCATGGTGGCGGTGATCCAGGTGCCGTGTTGCCCGGCGCGGGGCATCAGGGCGCATGCGGCGATCACTTCGTAGAAGGCTGTATCGGCGCGGATTTCCCAAGGCAACGTCTTCAGCCTCCTGCGGAAACGCGAAGACAGTCTGATCGCCTCGGTGCGGAACACGGTGCGTGGATCGGGACTCCACCATAGGATGGGCTGTTCATCCGAAAACCACGGGAAGATGCCATGGCGATAGGCATTGAGCAGGCGTGACGGCGACAAATCCCCGCCGATGGCGAGCAGGCCGTCGGGCTCATCGAGCGCCGATGACGCAGGAGGGAAGGGTGCGTCGGGATTGCTCGACAGGAGGGTAGGAAGGCGCGTCATGGGCGCACCTTAACCCTCATCCTGTGTTGTCCCGGAATGGCGAACGCGTTGTCAGCATCGCGGCATACCGTTTTACGGAAGCCGCCTCCTCATCGCACCAGCGCCCCAGCGCCTCGGCAAACATCGGATCAGCGATCCAATGCCGGCTGCGCACCAGGGCCGGCAGAAACCCACGCGCCAGTTTGTGCTCGCCCTGCGCACCGGGCTCGAACACGCGCACACCCTCGCGCAGGCAGTAATCAATGCCCTGGTAGTAACAGGTCTCGAAGTGCAGTCCCGGCAACACAGCGCTCGCGCCCCAATACCGCCCGTACAGCGTGTCGCCACCGCGCAGGCACAACGCGCCTGCGATGTCGCGGCCGTCCTGCCGTGCGAGAAACATCACAACCTGGCGCGGCATTTCGCGGGCGAGGTGGATCAGGAATTCGAGCGTCAGGGCAGGGGAGTTGCCGTATTCGGCGAAGGTCTGCAGGTAGAAACCGTACATGGCCGCGATGTCGGTGTCGCTGGCTTCATCGCCGTGCAGCACGCGAAACGACACGCCGGCACGCACGACCTTGGCGCGCTCCTGCCGGATGTTCTTGCGATGCTTGTGGTCCATCGCGGCTAAGAAGGCATCGAAGTCGCGCCAGCCCGCAGCGTTTCGCCAGTGGTACTGCACGTCGATGCGCGACAACCATTCCTCGCCGATTAGCGTGTCCTCGTCATCGCGATGGAAATTGACGTGCGCGGACGACAGGTCATCGCGCTGCGTCGTTTCGATGAGCGCATCCAGTAGCAGGCGACGATGCGCGTCCGTGTTCGCAAGCAGGCGCGGCCCGGTGACGGGCGAGTAGGGCACGGCGCAGAGGTGCTTCGGGAAATAGTCCTGACCGTAGCGCGCGTACGCATGCGCCCAAGCGTGGTCGAAGACGAACTCGCCGTGCGAGTTGTGTTTGAGATAACCCGGCGCAGCAGCGACGAGGCTTTCGCCATCCCATAGCGTAATGTGCCGGGGCGTCCAACCCCACTCTTCGCGCAGGCAGCCGTGTTGTTCGAGGCCGGCGAGGAAGCCGTGGGTGATGAAGGGATTGCTGCCGTCGTGCAGGGCATCCCATGCGGCGGAAGTAATATCCGCGAGTGTTGCGACGACGCGTGTTTCCACCATCTTGAGTTATTTCAGCCGTCATTCCCGCGAAGGCGGGAATCCAGTGACTTTGCTTCGGAGGTTTTAACTGGTGGCTTGGAGCTAAGGTCGCTGGATTCCCGCTTTCGCTGGAATGACGAACCAAAGCGGTGAGCCAAGGTCCACCCTACGCTGCGTACAGGGCGAGACAGACAAGTCACGCATCCTTGTCCAGAAATTTCTCTGCATCCAGCGCCGCCATACATCCAAACCCCGCCGAGGTGATCGCCTGCCGGTAATGCTGGTCGGCCACATCGCCCGCCGCGTACACGCCCTTGACCGACGTCTCTGTCGCGCCCCCGCCGAGGCCGGAGCGTATTTCGATGTAACCGTTGTTCATTGCCAGCTGACCTTCGAACAGCGACGTGTTCGGCGTATGCCCGATCGCGACGAACAGACCGTGGATCGCCACCTCACGAGTGGAATCGTCCTGCACCGACTTCACGCGCACGCCAGTGACGCCCGCGTCGTTGCCGAGCACCTCGTCCACCGTGTGATGCCAGATCGGTTCGATCTTGCCGGACTGGATCTTCGCCTGGAGCTTGTCCTGCATGATCTTTTCCGCACGCAGCGTGTCGCGGCGGTGTACGAGGTAGACCTTGCGCGCGATGTTGGAGAGATACAGCGCTTCCTCGACCGCGGTGTTGCCGCCGCCGATGACCGCAACGTCCATGTCCTTGTAGAAGAATCCGTCGCAGGTGGCACACGCTGACACGCCGCGCCCCTTGAACTCTTCCTCCGACGGAAGCCCCAGATACTTCGCCGTCGCACCGGTGGCGATCACGATCGCATCGGCCGTGTATTCACCGTTGTCACCCTTCAAGCGGAACGGACGCTGCGACAAATCGGCGCTGTGGATGTGGTCGAAGATGGTTTCGGTATCGAAGCGCTCGGCGTGCGCCTGCATGCGCGTCATCAGATCCGGCCCCATCAACCCGTGCGCATCGCCGGGCCAGTTGTCAACCTCGGTCGTCGTCATCAGCTGTCCGCCCTGTTGCAGGCCGGTGATGACCACGGGCTTGAGGTTGGCGCGCGCCGCGTAGACCGCGGCAGTCCAGCCGGCGGGACCGGAACCCAGGATCAACAGGCGGCAGTGTTTCGAGGTGGTCATGTATACTCGCTGTGGCATGAAATGCAGTGTTTCCCGGGCGTATAGCTTGGCGGCGAGGCTGCTGCAAAACAAGGCGCTTGCGCTTGGAATGCTGGAACAATCTGTACGAAACCAACCGTTTGTAACCAACCGGTTGATCAAATCCGGTTTTTAAAAATTTTGATCCGCTCGCCGCACCTGCGGCGTTTTCTTTGTGCGGATGACTTGCACGCGCCGGCCATGCACCGCCGGACTTGACTTCTGGAGATGAGCACATGCGTATCGGCGTACCCAAGGAAACCAAGACCCTCGAAGGCCGCGTCGCGCTGGTGCCATCGGCCGCGGGCGATCTGATCAAGCGCGGCCACGAGGTGTGGCTGGAAAAAGACGCGGGCATCAAGAGTGGTTTCAGGGATGACGCGTATGCGCGTCTCGGCGTCAAGATCGCGCCCGACGCGGCGGCGCTGTACGACAAGGGCGAGTTGATCGTCAAGGTAAAAGAGCCGATCGAAGGCGATCTCGCGCTGCTGCGCAAGGATCACCTGTTGTTCTGTTATCTGCATCTGGCGCCGTTGCCCGGCCTGACCAAACGCCTGCTCGACATCGGACTCACCGGCATCGCCTTCGAAACCGTCGAACTTGAAAACGGCGACCTGCCGTTGCTCGCGCCGATGTCGATCATCGCCGGGAAGATCGCCGTACAGGTCGGTACGCATTATTTGCACCAGCCGCTGGGCGGGAAGGGCAAACTGCTCGGCGGCCTGCCCTCGACCGAGCGCGGCAAGGTGGTGGTGTTCGGTGCGGGCGCGGCGGGCGGGAACTCGGCGGCGCTGGCCGCGGCAGGCGGTTCCAACGTCGTGGTGTTCGAGAAGCGCCAGGACCGCATGGAGGAAATGATGCGGCTGGGCAACAACGTCACCGCGCTGTATCCCTACGACGATCTCGTCGCGCAGGAAGTCGCCTCAGCGGATTTGGTGATCGGCGCGGTGCTGGTTACCGGCGCTGTTGCTCCCCACGTGGTGACGCGCGAAATGATGAAGTCGATGGAAGACGGCAGCGTGCTGGTCGACATCTCCATCGACCAGGGCGGCTGCTTCGAGACGTCCCGCCCGACCACTTGGAAAGAACCGACCTACGTCGATGAAGGTGTCATCCACTTCTGCGTGACCAACATGCCCGGCGCCGTACCGCAGACCTCGTCGCAGGCGATCTGCGCGGCGATCCTGCCGTGGGTCAACAAGCTGGGTTCTGGCAGCTGGCGCGACAACGAAGCCCTGGTCAAGGGCATCAATATCGAAGGCGGCAATCTGATTCATCCTGCGCTGCAAGGGATGAAGCTCTAACGCTTTTTCTAGAAACGGGTTCAGCCCGAGCTTTTGAGGCATGCCTCTAGAGCTCGCCGCTGAAGCCGCTTCCCACATGACAGAACGCTCGCCGGAGATGGCTTTGTTTTCGAGTCATTCCGACCCAGAAGGCATGTAATATCAAATATCTAGCGCACTTTCTTAAGGCTTGACCGAACGGTGGCACGACCGCTTTCCGAACGCAGCAGCAAAAAGCCCCGGGCGGCCGCTCCCAAGCAGCCGGCACCCGTGTCGGCACCCAATCCCCGCCGCCAGCGGTTGATGCGCGACATCGCGCTGATCCTCATCACACCGCTGCTGCTGTACCTGCTCGCCAGTCTTGCCACGTTTTCGCCTGCAGACCCGGGCTGGTCGCATTCCGGCAGCGTCACCGCACCGCTGAATAACGTCGGCGGCAAGGTGGGTGCGTTCCTGGCCGACGTGCTGATCTATCTGTGCGGCTATGTCGCGTTCCTGTTGCCGCTGATGCTAGGGGCGGTCGCCTGGATCGCCCTGTTCGGCATGGACAGCGACGGCGATGGTGACGCCGATCTCGGGCCGGCGCTGCGGCTGGTCGGCATCGTCGGGTTTCTTGTTTCGGCCGCCGGCCTGCTGCACCTGCGCTTGGCGGCGTCGGCCGATTTTTCCGAAGGTAGCGGCGGCATCCTCGGCCAACAGGTCGGCCGCTCGCTCGCCAGCGGCTTCGGGCCAATGGGCAGCAACCTGTTCCTGTTCGCGCTGCTGCTGGTCTCCATCACCCTGGCAACGGGCTTGTCGTGGTTGGCGGTCATGGACCGGATCGGGCAGGGCGTGCTGGCCTTGCCGGCGCTGTTCCGGCGCGGCTCTAAGCAGGCCACCGACTGGCAGCAGGCGCGCGCGATGCGCGAGGAGCGCACCGAGGTCCGCAAGTTCGACAGCGAACTGCGCGCCAAGCGCACACCGGTGCGGATCGAGCCGCCCGCGCCGACACAAGTCGAGAAGAGCGACCGCGCCAAGCGCGAACAGCAGATTCCGCTGTTCCATGTCGGCGATGGCAGCGGTATTCCGCCGTTGGCGCTGCTTGATGATCCCAAGCCGCAGACCAAGGGTTACAGCGAGGAGACACTGGAAACTCTGTCGCGCCAGATCGAATTCAAGCTCAAGGATTTCCGCATCGACGCACAAGTCGTCGGTGCGTATCCCGGCCCCGTGATCACCCGTTTCGAAGTGCAGCCCGCGCCTGGCGTCAAGGTCAGCCAGATCAGTTCGCTGGACAAGGACATCGCCCGCGGCCTGTCGGTGAAATCGGTGCGCGTGGTGGATGTGATCCCGGGCAAGTCGGTCGTTGGCCTGGAAACGCCCAACACGCATCGCGAGATGATCTATCTCAGCGAATTGCTGCGCTCGAAGG
>JALYOU010000062.1 GCA_030856725.1 Pseudomonadota bacterium | reverse complement strand
GGCTTCACGCAGCGCGTCCACTACGTACCCGAACAGTGGCAGCACGTCGTCGCTTTTCGCCGCCATCTGCTTGGGTGCATTGGCGAAGTGCTCACGCCAGCGCGGGCTGGTGCCCGCTGGGCAGGTCGGATCGGCGAGTCCTTCGCGGAAACGCTGGTAGATTTCGCGGCCACTGCGGGTGTTTGCGGGGGCTGCCTTTTCGGGAGGCGCCTTGGCGGACGACACGTCGGCGGACGGCATGTTGGTGGTCGGCACGCCCATGGACGACACGTTCGCCGGCGCTTCCGTGGCCGCGACAAGCGAAGACGGGTCGATGGGCGGTTTTTCCTGCGCGTGCAGGGGGTGGGCCGCGAGGCAGGCAAGCAACCCAAGCCCGGACCACTTCATGCGCGGAACCCGTCTTTCCAGCGCCGCAATTCGGCGAAGGTCTCGACGCGGTCCGCTGGTTCACGGCCGAGTCGTTGCGCGACGGCCACGCGGATCGCGGGCGTATCCACGCGCAGGAAAGGATTGGCGGCGCGCTCGTTGGCGAGGGTCGAGGGCAGGGTCGGCTGCCAGGATTGGCGCAAGGCCGCTGCCTGCGCACTGCGATCGCGCAGGGCGGCATTGTCCGCATCCGCCGCGCTCGCGAACGCCGCATTGGCGACGGTGTATTCGTGCCCGCAGCACACCCGCGTGTCCTCCGGCAGCGCTGCAAGCTTGTCCAGCGAGGTCAGCATCTGCATCGGGCTACCTTCGAACAACCGTCCGCAGCCCAGACTGAACAGGGTATCGCCACAAAAGAGATGGCCGTGGCCGAAGAAGGCGATATGGCTGCGGGTGTGACCTGGAATCTCGAGGACTTCGAAGCTCCAGCCGGCAAGTTCAACGCGATCCCCTTCGCCGACCCGGCGTGTCGCGGTAGCGATGCGGTCGTCATGCGGCGCGATCACCGGCAGCCCGGGCCAGCGTTCCAAGAGCGCTGGTACGCCGCCGATGTGGTCGTCGTGGTGGTGCGTGAGCAGGATGCCGGCCGGTTGCATATCGTCGCCCAGTCCGTCCAGCACCGGCTGTGCATCGCCCGGATCCACGATCAACGCCCGGCGCGTGCTTTCGATCGGCATGCTCTCGGTCAGCACCCAGATGTAGTTGTCGCTGAAAGCGGGTAGCGCCAGCAATGGCATCGTCAAGTCTCGGCCAGCGGGGGCTGGACCTTTAGAATCCCGACCATGCCCGCCGACTCCACTGCCCGTCAACGACCGCCGTCATGGTTTGCCGGCAACGCTGGTCAGGCGGTGCTTGAAAGCGAGGCCGAGGCACTGCGGCAGGCCTTTGCTGAACGCCCCGGGCCGCCGTGGTTGTGGCTGTCACCGGCCGCGCAGGGGCTGGCGACGCCCAATGCGGGGATTGTCCTGCGAAGGGATGGAGAGGGCTTGAGCGGCCACCTGCGCTGCAGCACGACGCTGCCATTGGCCAGCGAGGCCATCGCCACGGTAATCCTGCAGCATGCCGTGGAGGATGGCTCGTCGTGGTTCGAATTGCTCGAGGAATGCGCCCGTGTGCTGCTCCCGGGCGGGCGACTTTGGGTCTTCGCGCTGAATCCCCTGTCGCCGTATCGGCGTCATTGGCTAGGCGAGGGCTTGCGTGCGGTCGAGCCGGTGACGTGGCGGCGGCGCATGCGCGCGCATGGATTGCAGCCAGAGGCGGTTTCGCAAGGGATCGGGCCGCGCTGGCGGATGACCCCTGTCCCCGACTTGCAACACGGCGCGGGCGTGCGGGCGGCTTATCTTCTGCGCGCGGAAAAGCGCGTCACTCCGCTTACGCCCGTTCGTCAGCGCGCGGTGCGCTGGGCACCCGGTATTTCGACAACATGAGCCGGTTGCAATGACACAGACCAAACAATCTCCCATGAGGAAGCAGGTCTTCATGAAAGCAGCCCCATGAAACCGGCCTCTATGAAACACGTTGAAATCCACACCGACGGTGCCTGTCTCGGCAATCCCGGTCCCGGCGGCTGGGCCGCATTGCTGCGCTACGGCAAGAAAGAACGCGAAATCGCCGGCGGTGAGAAGCAGACCACCAACAATCGCATGGAGCTCATGGCCGCCATCGTAGGGCTGGAAACACTGAGCGAGCCGTGCGTGATCACGCTGTACACCGATTCGCGCTACGTGCAGCAGGGCATTTGCGACTGGATGCCGAACTGGGTGCGGCGCAACTGGAAAACCGCGGGCGGCGCGGCGGTCAAGAACCAGGATCTCTGGGAACGGCTGCACGCGGCGACGCAACGGCACCGGATCGACTGGCGCTGGGTGAAGGGCCATTCGGGTGATCCCGACAACGAGCGCGTCGACCAGTTGGCGCGGGAGCAGGCGATGATGTTCAAGAGCGGGTTGGTGGTTGGAGGCTGATGCATGGCCGAAACGGCCTTCTGCATCTGCATCAAATCAGCAGCATCTATCGAACTAAAGGAAGCAAATGCGTCAAATCGTCCTCGACACCGAAACCACCGGCCTTTCCTGGGAAAAAGGCAACCGCGTTGTGGAAATAGGCTGTGTGGAACTGATTGAGCGGCGACCCACGGGGCGCACTTTCCAGCGTTACCTCAACCCCGATTGCGAGTTCGAGCCCGGCGCGCAGGAAGTGACCGGCCTCACCGTCGAATTCCTGGCCGACAAGCCGCGTTTCTCCGATGTTGTGGACGAATTCCTGACCTTTGTCGATGGCGCCGAGGTCATCATCCACAACGCCGCCTTCGATGTCGGTTTCCTCGACTCGGAGCTGACGCGGATCGGCGCGCATTACGGCCGCATGCACGAACGCGTGCGCGTCGAGTGTTCGCTTGCGATGGCGCGGCAACGCTATCCAGGGCAGCGCAATTCGCTCGACGCACTCTGCCGGCGGCTCGGCGTGGACAACTCGCACCGCCAACTGCACGGCGCGCTGCTCGATGCGCAATTGCTGGCCGAAGCGTATCTGGCAATGACGGCCGGGCAGGGCGAGATCGGCTTTGCCAGCGTCACGCAGGACGTTGCCATGGTCGTCGTCACGTCCGCTTCGATCGCCAGCGACGCCGCCGCCCGCCCGCGCGTACATGTCAGCGAGGACGACACCTTCGCGCATAACGCGCGTGTGGCAGCGATTCGTGCGAAGTCGGGGAAATGCGTCTGGGACTTGAGCCTCGCCTGAAGCGATTGGCCCACTCGCGTAGGCTGGGTTGGCCTCATCAACGCAGCTTCGTTACGCATCAAGCGCTGGTTGATGAAAGCCAACCCAGCCTTCGATCAATGACTGCGGACAAGCACCACGGTCACGTTGTCCGATCCGCCGCCATCCAGCGCGGCAGCCACCAGTCCATCCACGCATTCCTGCGCGCTGCATTCATCGTGCGCCAAGATGCGGGCGATGCCGCTGTCATCGACTTCTTCCGTCAATCCGTCGCTGCACAGCAGCAGTTGCATGCCGGGGCGGATATCGCCGGTCATGGTTTCCACGTTCAACTGCTGCGGATCGGTCACGCCCAGCGCCTGCGTCACCACGTTGCGATGCGGGTGGCTGCGCGCCTGTTCGTTGGTGATCGCGCCCTGCGCGATGAGTTCCTGCACGTAGCTATGGTCCTGCGACAACTGCGCCAGCTTGCCGTCGCGCCACAGGTACACGCGGCTGTCGCCGACCCAGGCCACCTCGAAGCGGTTGCCGGCAACACGCGCGGCCACCACGGTCGTGCCCATCGGTAGCGTCTCGTTGCGGCGTTTGGAGGCGCGGATGATTTCTTCGTCGGCGATGCGGATCGCCTGCGCCAAGGGGGTGCCGTCGCGGACCTCGCGGACGATCGTCTCGCGCGCCAGCGCGCTGGCCACCTCGCCGTACTCGTGCCCGCCCATGCCGTCGGCCACCAACCACAGGCCCAGCTCGCTGTCGCCGTAATAGGTGTCCTCGTTCAACTCACGGCGCAGGCCGACGTGCGTCAGATGTCCAAACTCGATCATGTCGGCCTTTTCGGAGGACTGTTCTGGCTCATAACGCAATGTGCGTGAAGCAGCGGCCGCGGTTCAAGCGATACGGAGCAGAGATGCCGTCCGCATTCATCGAAGTGCAAGGGGCGTGAACCCGGAGGAGCAGAGGCTGAAGTCAAAAAAAGCCTGACGGGCCTTCGCGGGGGGAGCGATCAGACCAAGTTGATTGCGGCCCAGTCGCTTGCAAGATTTTCACCGCTACTTGCAAGTTTTTCACGGCTATGGGCCCACGATCATTTTCCAAACTGCACGCAGCGGGAGGAGAAATGTTATGCAGATGTCAGAACACGATCGGCTGTTGATGGAGTGCCTTTCGCTCTTCGTTGAGAGGTACGACCCGCCAGATGGATGCGATGTCGAGTTGCTGGAAACTCAAGGTTTGGCCCAGCACACATCCGGCTTCTGGAAGCTCACCGATCGAGGCAAAGTGCTCCTGAAAAAATTTGAGTCCGCTGCTAGGAACGAGCTGGTGTCAAATCCCCATCCATCTCCACCTAACGGTAGGAACGGGCCAGTGTCAGACTATTCCGGCAACTGGCGCCACGAGAAGAACCAGCACGCTGAAAAGCGCGAGCGGCGCCAATCTGACCGAGGCGGGCAGGGGGCATAAGGATTTGGAACGGCTCTGCGTGAGAGATCGAGTAGGGGACCGTATGAAAGTTCGCCGAAATATCTAACTTCAATGGATTAGTTAGATTATTGGCGGAGAGGGAGGGATTCGAACCCTCGGTGCGCTTACACGCACGCCTGATTTCGAGTCAGGTACATTCGACCACTCTGCCACCTCTCCGCAGCCGGGCCGCAATCATACGGGCCGGGGGGCGGCCGGACAAGGTTCGCGCGGAGTCCGCATTACCGGCCGTGATGTTGCAGAGCATTACACTGTGGCTTCATCGGATCCCAGGGTGCGTCATGTCGGAAATCCTCGTGCCGGTCTCGTTCGGCGAACTGCTCGACAAGATCGCAATCCTGCAGATCAAGTCGGAGCGGATGACGGACCCGGCCAAGCTCGCCAATGTCCGC
>JALYOU010000330.1 GCA_030856725.1 Pseudomonadota bacterium | reverse complement strand
CGCGGCGTGCATGCGGTGGTGGTGTCGATCGACGATTTTTATCTCGACCATGACCAACGCCGGCAACTCGCATCCGACGTGCATCCACTGCTGGCAACGCGCGGGCCGCCAGGGACGCATGACATGGCGCTTGCATGCGCGGTCATCGATGGATTGCGGATGGGCGAGCGCGTGCGGCTGCCACGTTTCGACAAGATCGGGGACCGGCGATTGGCCTTGGATCAATGGCCTCTTGCCGACGCTGCCGAGCTGGTGATCTTCGAGGGCTGGTTCCTGAAGACGCCGGCGCAGGCCGAAGCGGCGTTGCTCGAGCCGTTGAATCCAGTCGAGCAGGAGGAAGACAAGGAAGTGGTGTGGCGTCGCTACTGCAACGTCGCGCTTGGATGTGATTACCCGGCATTGTGGGCACGCATCGACCGTTTGCTGTGGCTGCAGGCGCCAGGTTTCGAGGTGGTTCCGAGATGGCGCTGGCAGCAGGAAGGAACCTTGCAGGCAGCGCATCCGGATCGCGCTGCGATGACGCGAGCACAGGTCGAGCGTTTCGTGCAGTTTTTTGAACGGGTGAGCCGGCAGGCGTTGCGGGAATTGCCGGCGATTGCGGATTGGGTGGTCCGACTGGATGCGGAGCGCCGTCCGTGCGATTTTCTGATGCGTGAGTGATGTCCGTCGATCTGTGTGTTTTTGCGGCCCTTTCGAGAACCCTTGAATGTCATACACCGCGACCGGAACGGAAGTACCCTCATCCGCCCGCGGTCGCTAATGCGATCGGAAAGGGTACGAGGGCACCTCGCTCCGCGCCCCGGCCTTCCGCGCATAGCGCTCAGTGCTGCGCGAGCCAGTGGCTCGCAAGCGCAGCCCTTCACCCCGAGGCGAGAAGGGAACAGCCGTGTGCATTCGATTTTTTCAGCTAAAAAAACGATGCCGTTCGCAGACCCGAAGGGCGGCGCACAGGATGTGCGTCGTTTTCCGACCGAGGCTGGATGCCGAGTCGGAAAATAACCGGGGAACCTCGAGCTACGAGGTGTGGACTTTGCCAAGAAGGCACTTTCTTTGGTGACTTTCTTTGTGCGAGCAAAGAAAGTTACCCGCAAAAAGGTGGAAGCCTTTGACTTTCGGAAAATACAACGAGATCTGACACCCCCGTCCCCAACCCCTCCTCCGCTTCGGGGAGAGGAAGTGAAGACGACGCACTCAGTCCGCGACGCACCTTGGCGCGATTGTTAAGATCGCGCTGATGAACACCGCCCCCAACCTGGTACTCGTCGGCCCAATGGGCGCCGGCAAGACCTCCATCGGCAAACGCCTGGCCGCGCGTTTCGGGCTGAAATTCGCCGATGCCGACCGGGAGGTCGAGGCGCATACCGGCGTCAGCGTGTCGACCATCTTCGATTGCGAAGGCGAAACCGGTTTCCGCGAACGCGAGCGTGCGGCGTTGGCGGATCTGTTGAATGGCACCGATACCCTCATCGCCACCGGCGGCGGCGCGGTACTTGACGACGGCAATCGCCTGTTGATGCGCACCCGGGGGTTCGTGGTGCACCTGCATGTCGAAGTCGAGGAACAACTGCATCGCCTGTCGCGCGACCGCACCCGCCCGCTGCTACAGCGCGAAGATCGCGAGGGAGCCCTGCGCGCGCTCGCGCTGATCCGTGAGCCCTTGTATGCGGATGTCGCCGATCTGCGCTTCGACACGCACGGGTATGCACCGGGCGAAGCGGCTGTCTCATTGGCGCGACTGCTTTCCGAATGCTGGCAGCGTGGCGCGGTTGCACTGGCGTCCAGTGACGGGCATGACGCGTCTGAGCAGGAGGCCAGCATGCCCGGGTCACAGGCGTGACGGGTTATCAGAGCGTCGCGGTCGGCGGCGCGCATCCATACACGATTTCGATCGGCGCGGGATTGTTGAACGATGGCGTGCTGCTGGCCGCAACGCTGCGCGGTCGTCACGTTTTGCTCGTGAGTGATGACAATGTCGCTCCGCTGTATGCCGAGCGCGTCAGCAGCGCGCTGCAGGCCGCACGGCCTGATCTGCGCATCGACCGGTTCGACCTGCCCGCCGGAGAAGGTTCCAAAACGCTCGGGTATTTCGCAGAAACCATCGACGCACTCGCCGCGATTGGTGCGACGCGCGACGCGACCATCGTCGCGCTGGGCGGCGGCGTGGTCGGCGACCTGGCGGGATTCGCCGCGGCCTGTTGGATGCGCGGCATCGATTGCGTGCAGATACCGACGACGTTGCTGGCGATGGTGGATTCCTCGGTCGGCGGCAAGACGGCCGTGGACCTGCCGCAGGGCAAGAACCTGGTCGGCGCCTTCCATCCGCCGCGCGCTGTGATCATCGACATCGCGGTGCTGCGCACGCTGCCTGCGCGCGAGCTGCGCGCGGGCATGGCGGAAGTGATCAAGTACGGTGCAATCCGCGATGCGGATTTCCTGGCATGGCTTGAAACCAATATCGACGCGCTGCTCGCGGGCGACGACGCCGCGCTCGGCGACGCCATTGCACGAAGCTGCGCCCACAAGGCCGGCATCGTCGAACGCGATCCGTTCGAGCACGGCGAGCGCGCACTGCTGAACTTCGGCCACACCTTCGCGCACGCCATCGAGGCCGAGCAACATTTCGACGGGCTCAACCACGGCGAAGCGGTGGCCGTAGGCATGGTGCTGGCGGCGCGCTTGTCCGCGACGTTGGGCCTGTCGCAGGAAGCTGACACCCAGCTGTTGGCGACGCTGCTGCAACGGGCTGGATTGCCCATCGACCTGCCCGCCGGCCTAGACGCCGACGCCCTGCTCGCGCGCATGCGGCTCGACAAGAAAGCGGCGGCGGACGGATTGCGCTTCGTGTTGTGGGATGGCGTGGGACAGGCGCGTGTCGTGGCCCGCGTACCGGACGAGACCGTGCTGCGTGTGCTGCGGCCGGCGAATTGAGCCGCCCGCCTACGCTGGCTGACGCTACAATTTCGCAATGCGTTTACTGCTCCAACAACGTCCCGACGGCCGCGAAGCCCCGCGTTTCGTCCAACTGATGCTGGAAGCCGACCTGCTGGGCGGCTGGGCCCTGGTGCGCGAAACCGGCCTGATCGGCGGACGCAGCCAGGTCAAGCGCGAACAATTCCTCGACCACGCCAGCGCCATCGCCGCGATCGAACATGCCCGCGACCAGCAGATCAAGCGCGGGTTTCAGTTGATGTTCGTGCAGGGCGCGGATGCGCCGAACTGACCGTTGGTGTCCGAGCCACGCTTTCGCGTGGCAAGAAAAAAAGCTCGCGGCTGAAGCCGCTACTACGAAGAGTGAAGAACTGACTCACCTCATGCAGATGGAATACTCACGCTGATGCCAAGTGCACTTAAAAACGATCGTCTCCTCCGCGTGCTGCGCGGCGAATCCGTGGACTGCACGCCCATCTGGCTGATGCGTCAGGCCGGCCGTTATCTTCCCGAGTATCGCGAAAGCCGCAAGCGCGCCGGCAGTTTCCTGGCGATGGCGAAAAATCCCGATCTCTCCTGCGAAGTGACGCTGCAACCGCTGGCGCGTTTCGACCTGGATGCCGCGATTTTGTTTTCCGACATCCTGACCGTGCCCGATGCGATGGGGTTGGGGCTGTACTTCGTCGAAGGCGAAGGCCCGAAGTTCGAGCGGCCTGTCCGCAACGCGCAAGACATCGAAAG
>JALYOU010000329.1 GCA_030856725.1 Pseudomonadota bacterium | reverse complement strand
TCTTCTCGAGCACGACGTTGCGGCCCTTCGGGCCAAGGGTTGCCTTGACGGCATTGGCGAGGATGTTGACGCCGCGCAGCATCTTGGCGCGCGAGTCCTCACCGAAACGAATTTCTTTGGCAGCCATGTGTGTTACCTCTAGTCAAAAACGGAATATGGAATTTGTAGGGCGGGCTCGAGCCCGCCGCTCTGTACTCGGCGATGGGTGGCGGGCTTGAGCCCGCCCTACGTATCAGCCGAGGATGGCGAAGATGTCGTCTTCTTTGACGACTAGGTAATCGTTGCCGTCGAGCTTCACTTCGGTGCCGCTGTACTTGCCGAACAGCACCTTGTCGCCGGTCTTGACCTTGGGCGCGCGGACACTGCCGTTGTCGAGCGGCTTGCCTTCGCCGACAGCGACCACTTCGCCCTTGATCGGCTTCTCGGTGACGGTGTCGGGGATGACGATGCCGCCGGCGGACATCTTTTCTTCTTCCATGCGTTTGATGACGACGCGGTCGTAGAGCGGTTTGATATTCATGAAGGCCTCTTGAGTGAAATGTACGCAGAAGTCTCTGCGTAACTGTTTGATTACGATGGGAAACTGTCGTCTACTTTAGCAGTTGGGGGCAACGACTGCCAGCCTCGGACGCAAAAAATCAGGCCTTTAGCGAGACGGACGGAGGTGAGATGGGGGAATGCCTCGGCCTTTCAAGGGCGTGGTCGAGTGTCAGCCACAGGAGGGCGCTTGAAGACGTTGTGCTGGAAGACCGCCTCGGCCAAGGCAAAAAGAGAGCGCGCATGCAGGCATGCGCGCTCCGAGGAGGTGTTTGACGCCAATCGTTGACGCGGGGCACACGGATCCGGCGCCGCCTCCCTCCGGTAACTCCTACCGAAGCCGACATCCCTGTCAGCGCGCATAGGGTTCACGGAACCACGCCACAAGAAAAGCCCATGCCTAGCATTTATCGTCAGCAAAACCTATCCGGCAGGTGGCCAATGGCAATATTCGTCAAATCTTGCCCTTGACTCCTGGAACCGTATGGAGCAACGCTACCAAAAGCAGACATCTTGCTGCGACTATCGGTGTCGATGTGAATATAGGTAGCAACACCATTGTTTGGCATGGCCTCACGCGCACGCAATTCCCTTCTTGCGCGAAAAGACCCTGATGGCGATCAGCCCACAGCAGCGAATGCGCTTGGCGCGGCGTCACGTAAGCCTGTCGCAGGCGCAGCTCGCCTCGGCGGTCGGGGTGCAACGCAGCGCGGTCAGCCATTGGGAAGCGCCCAACAGCAAGAATCCGAGCCTGGCCAACCTGCGCGAGGTGGCTACGATCACCCGGGTTCACTTCGAGTGGCTGGCGACCGGACGGGGCGCGATGACGCTGTCCCGCGACGAGGTGCTGGATTCGGTGGCGACCACCGAGGCCCTCCTGGTGGACGATGTCCTCGAAATGCGGCTGGTGAACGCATTCCGGGATGCGCCGGCACGGGCGCGCATTGCGGTCGTGGAAGTGGTCGAACAACTCGCGACGCAGCGCGGTGGCCGGACTCGGGCGCGCGGCGAATGAGCCGGCGCCCGGCGCGCGGGTGATCTATCGCGTTCTCCGGATGGACTTCATGCCCAACCCGGCCCCACCCTACGTTCCCAACTCCTACGGCTTGCCACGTGACGATCGTCGTCTGTTTCTGCACCTGCCCGGACCCGGCCAGTGCACATCGCATCGCGCGGGCGCTGGTGGAAGAGCGACTAGCCGCCTGCGTCAACGTGCTGCCGGGGGTGCATTCGATCTATCGCTGGCAGGGCGCCATCGAGAGCGCCGATGAAGTGGTGCTGATGATCAAAACCACGGCCGCGCGTATGGAATCGCTGCAGCAACGCATCCTTTCGCTGCATCCGAACGAACTGCCCGAAGTGATCGCGGTCGAAGCCGCCGGCGGTTTGCCCGCCTACCTCGACTGGGTCCGCCAGCAGAGCCACGACTGAGACCTGACCTGATGCCCCTGTCGTTACGCAACCTCCCGTTACGCAACCTGCAGTTACGCAGCCGGTTGCCACTGCGCGCCAAGTCGATCTGCAGCAATCTGATCGTGTTCGCGCTGATGGCGATGTCTGCGGCGCCACTGCAGGCGCGCGCGATCGACGAAAAGGATCTGCTGCCGGTCGACGACGCGTTCGCGCTCAGCGCCACGGCGACAGCGCGCGACCGCATCGCCATCGACTGGAAAATCGCGGACGGTTATTACCTCTATCGGCACCGCATCTCCGTGCAGCCGACGACCACCGCGTTCAAGGCGAACGCGCTGCAGCTGCCGGGCGGCGAGAAACATACCGATGAATTCTTCGGCAAGGTCGAGACCTATCGCACGCAGTTGCGTGCAACGCTGCCGGGCGTCGCCAGCGCCGCTGCCGATACGGTCACGCTGAAAATCAAATACCAGGGCTGCGCGGACTTGGGCATCTGCTATCCGCCGCAGACACGCACGCTGACGGTGGCCTTGCCTGCGTCGGATGCGGCGAGTGCGGGCGGCGATGCGACCGGATTCGTCGGCAGTGCGCCGAATCGCAACGTCCTCGGCAACACACCCGGCAACGGCAGCGTCACGTCGCCGCTGTTCGGCACAGCGCCGGGCGGTCGCAGCGATCGCCTACCCCTGCCGCCGGAACGGGCATTCGCCTTCGAGGCCATCGCCGATGGCGGCAACCAGCTGCTGCTGCGCTTCACGCCGGCGCGCGGCTATTACCTCTATCGCGATCGCACCACGCTGTCGCTGGAGGCCGGCAACGGCATCGCCTTGGAACGTCCGCGCTGGCCAAAAGGACAGGCGCATCGCGATGAACACTTCGGCGATGTCGTGGTGTATTTCGACCAGGTCGAAGTGCCGGTTCCGCTACGGCGCACGAGTACCGACGCACGACGCGGCACGCTGACAGCGACATTCCAGGGCTGCCAGAACGACGGCATCTGCTATCCACCGATGACGCGCAAGGTGTTGGTGTCGTTGCCAGCGGGCACGGTAAGTGCCAAGGAATCTGCTTTCGTCCCCCAAGGGGACTTGCTTCGCGGCGTCGGAGCGGCTTCAGCCGTGGGCGCTGGCGCTGCATCCGGCACGCGGGACATCGTGGATGCCGGCACCGTTTCGCCCGGCGCAACGGTTGCGCCCGCAGGTGAAGAACAAGAGCTCGCGACTCAAGTCGCTCCTACGAAAAGCTTTGACGTCAAGGCTTCCGCGCTAGCCGAAGACAGCCGCATCGCCGCGTCGCTCGCCGGCTCCGGCCGCTGGATGGCGCTGCTGGGCTTCTTCGGCTTCGGCCTGCTGCTCGCATTCACGCCATGCGTGCTGCCGATGATCCCGATCCTGTCGGGGCTGATCGCTGGACGCGGCGAACGCATCGGCGCGCGGCGTGCATTCACGTTGTCGTTTGTGTACGTGCTCGCCAACGCCGTGGTGTTCACCATCGCCGGCGTCATCGCCGGACTGCTCGGTGCGAACTTGCAGGTCGCGTTCCAGACGCCGTGGGTCATCGTCGCCTTCGCCGCGTTGTTCGTGG
>JALYOU010000324.1 GCA_030856725.1 Pseudomonadota bacterium | reverse complement strand
TGCCGTTGACAGCGGGTGTCGCCACGCGCGCCGCAAGCGCTTCGCTGTTCGAGGAGATTTATTACAGCTATACCGGCGTTGATCCGGTTACCGGCGCTCCGACTGGTCTGACCCGTATCGTCAATCCTTCTACGGGCAGCCTGGCAACCCGCTTCCTCAATGGTGAAGACGGACGGCCGAAGTATGCCGCAGGCTATGCATCGGAGAACCTCGAGCCGATGTATCAGGACGAGTACATCCTGGGCATGCAGATGCAGCTCACCGACAACTTCTCACTGGGTGTTCGCGGCATCAAGCGCGATCTCAAGCAGGCGATCGATGACTGGTGCGACTACGCCGGCCTTGCCGACTACCTCGGCACCATTGGCAAGTCCTTCCATCCGGGTTCGCAGTTCAACTACTGCATGTTGTTCAACCCTGGTAGCGACCTGGTCATCAACGGCGACGTTGATGGTGACGGCAAGTTGGACGGCATCACCTTGCCGGCGCACCTGGCTTCGGTACCGGCCAAGCGCAAGTACACAGCCCTTGAATTCTTTACGCAGGGCAATTGGGACAGGTTCTTCTTCCAGGGCTCTTACACCTATGCCAAGGCAAAGGGCAACACAGAAGGCGGCGTGCGTTCGGACAATGGGCAAGCCGATACCGGCACCACCTCAGACTTCGATTATGTGGCCGCAGAACTGGGCTCGTTTGGTTACGGCCCCAACGATCGCCGCCATTCCGTGAAGCTGTTCGGCAACTATGAACTGACGGACGAGTGGGCAGTGGGTGCAAACCTGCTGGTGCAGTCTGGTCGTCCCATCAGCTGTATCGGTGTCTACCAGGGACTGGATGTCAGCCATTACGGCAATATCCACTTCTCTTGCGACCCTGGTACTCCGAACGCCATCGGCAACAACGGCAGCACCTTGATCGGACGCGGTACCGTCGGCAGGACGCCTTGGACAAACACTCTGGACTTGAACGTCGCCTACACGCCTGCCTTTGCCAAAGGCCTGCAGTTCAAGGTGGACGTCTTCAACGTGCTGGATTCGGACAAGCCCATTTCAGTCAATGAAATCGGCGAAGACGGAGCCGGTGACCCGGGCCCAGTGCAGGTCAGTTACCGCACGCCGTCGGCATTCCAGCCACCCCGTTCTGTCCGTTTCCTGGTTCAGTACGATTTCTGATCGATCTGTCAGTCAGAAAAACGGCCGCCTCAGGGCGGCCGTTTTTTTTGCGGACAAGGAAGTTGGTCGTCCAGATGAACTCCTTTAAGCTAGTCCCCTTGCTCACCGTTGTGCGGCCATGAAGCTCGAAGCACCGTTCATCCAGCTCCCTCTGATTTTCGACGCACCGGAGCTCGCTGCCGAAGTGGGACGATTAGGTGAAGCCTGCTGGCGCCCGCATCCCGCAGGCTACCCGGGCAATTCGATGCTCCCGCTCATAGCGGTTGAAGGCAATCCGGCTGATGAAGCGTTTGCGGGCTGCATGAAGCCCACCCAGGAGTTGTTGAACAGCCCTTACTTGATGCATGCACTGGGTAGTCTGGGCGCAACCCTAGGGCGAACACGATTGATGCGGCTCGCAGGACACGCAGAAGTGATCAGGCATGTTGATCAAGGGTATTACTGGGTCGATCGCGTGCGCGTTCACATACCGATCATTACTCAGCCGACGGTTCGGTTTGAGTGCGGCGACCAAGCCATCAACATGGGTGAAGGCGAGTGCTGGATCTTTGATACGTGGCGACAGCATCGGGTGGTGAACGATGCGACGCAATCAAGGATCCATCTTGTTGCCGACACCGTGGGTGGGGACCAGTTCTGGCGGATGGTTGCGATGAGCAGGAGTGGGCAGGCGGAACCCAAGCGAGTCAATAGATTGCCAGACAAGTCTGACTGCAGTGACCTTGCTTATGAAACGATCAATGTTCCGCAAGTGATGACGCCTTGGGAAATGAAAGCGCACTTTGCCCTGTTGCTGGGTGATGCACTCCCGCATCCGAAGCTGGATGAAGTACGTCATCGCTGCAATCTGTTCGTACGTGCATGGCTCGGGCTCTGGGCCAGGTTTGGCGATGGTGACGCCGGTGCCCCGCATTACAAGAAGCTGCTTGACACGTTTGTTGCCGATATAAGAGTTTCGAGTGAAACCCTCCTCCTCAGAAACGAGATCCTCTGGTTCCGGGCGATGGGCAGCATCATCGCAAAAGGGGCGCTTTCCAGTTCCTATGTCCGCTGAGGGCGACGACGGTCGATTGCTGCTGGTCGGCTCCTGGGAACGAGCGACTGAAGTCGGCGTGGTCTTGTTGACATGACGCCGAAGTCGGTCGAGGCCTTGTGGCAGGATTTTGACGATCTGACGACAAGCGGCCATTGGAGTGCTGCGAAACGGATATTGGATACCTTGCTGGAGCGGGAGCCTGGAAGCGCCTTCGTACTTTTGCAGATGTCATACGTCGAGTCGTTTCAGGGGAGCTACCGGAAAGCCCGCGACTATGCGCTTCAGGCTTGCCGGACCAAATCGAGGGAGGTTGGCATTCTCAATGACCTCTGTAACCGCCTTCGCACATTCAATGAAGCATTGGAGTTGCGTGAATTCATTGCAAAGGTAAGCGCGGATCCTGGGGTCAACACTTTTCTGCTGGTGACGCTTGCCGGGCAACTCAATAATCTTAACGATAGTCACCGGGCGATCGCCCTGCTTGATCAGGCGAAAGGGCATCGGTCCAATCCCCAGATCATGGTTGCCCGCGCGAGTACACTGATTCACTTGGGTCGCTTCGATGAAGCCGAAACCGAACTGAAGCAGGCCCTCATCGCCGCACCGACACATGCTTACGGATATTGGCTGCTGTCTCGCCTGAGGAAGCAGACGCACACTTCGAACCATGTGGCGAGACTGAGCTCGTTGCTGCAAAACACAAAACCCGGCGCTGGGGCCGATCTCCTGGCATTCGCCCTGCACAAGGAACTCGATGATCTTGATGACTATGCGGGCGCTTGGAAAGCTCTCTAATATGGATGCCGGCTGAAACGATCAACTTCCGATTACCGCAGCGCGGAATCGGAGAAGCTGGTTTCCAGGCTGATTGACTTTGCCGTGCCTTCGGCAACGACGGAATGCCCTTCCGCTCTTGCAGGCAAGATTCCCATTTTTATTACGGGCATGCATCGTTCCGGCACGACGCTGCTCGAACATTTGCTGTCAGGCCATGCCGATATCAATGCTGTTGGCGAGCTATACGACTTTACGGCCAGCATGCGTTATGCCACAGATCATCATTGCAAAGGTGTCATCGACACAACGATCGTGGAGCGCGCCCAAAACACCGATTTCGATGGCGTGGGGCGTGCTTATCTGGCGGGCCTCGAATGGCGCATGGACCAGCGACGCTATTTTACGGACAAGTTGCCTTCAAATTTCTTGAACATCGGTTTCATCTGCCGTGCGCTGCCGGACGCGAAGATTTTGCACATGACCCGGGATGCGGTCGAGACATGTTTTTCGAACTTGCGCGAACTGTATTCGGATGCAAATCCGTACTCTTATGACCAGATTGAATTGGCGGAGTTTTTTTTACAGTACAAAAGGCTCATGCGACATTGGCATGAGGCCTATCCGGGGCGGATTTTCGATGTTGACTATGCCGGACTGACGCGCGATCCGGAGAAAACCATGCGGGATGTCGCAGGTTTCTGCGGGTTTCCCTTTGAACCTGCAATGCTTGATGTAGGCGGAAATACCCGCAGCGTATCTACTGCGAGCGCAGTGCAGGTGCGAAACAAGGTGTCAACCAGAAAAACGCCGAAATGGGAACCGTATGTGGACTATCTGCGGCCCATGATTCAACACCTTCGGCCTGATAATGCGGTGACAGCGCCTGACTGATGTGATTGCGGTGCTGGCAATGACAAACCGATCCCGCTGTTGCGCTCAGCACTAGGCTTGCACTACGCGATTGAAGCGTTCTCATCAGGCTTGGTACTCTGAACATTCTTTATTCATGGAGTCGCCATGCAGCGGGACCTGAGTCTTTACTGGGCGATAGCACGTGAGCATGAAGCGCATGGAAATATTGCTGCAGCAAGAGCTGTGTACGAGTCGATTGTAGAAATTGCCCCAGAACATGCCATTGCGTGGGTGAGGCTGTCGGAATTGGCGCGCCAATCGGGCCAGTACCGTGCTTCCCATCGGTCTGCTTTGCGGGCAGCTTCGGTAGCGGGCGCGAATGGGCGCTGGAAAAGTCTGCCGTATGTCATCCAGCAACTGCTTGGCTTTGACCAACGCGACTTGATCCGCAAGCTTGTCGAAAGCGCGGATTGGTCCTCGCCACACATCCTTGAGCAATCCGCCGTTCTGGCCCAGGCTCTCTGGCTCGCAGGTCAATACGACACGGCACTGCGCCTGATTGACCATGCAAGCTTCAGAGTGCCTCCCAGTCATTTGCTTGCGTATTCACGCGGCAACATTCTGAAGTACTTGGGCAGAATGCAAGAAGC
>JALYOU010000305.1 GCA_030856725.1 Pseudomonadota bacterium | reverse complement strand
TGGTGAAGGTTTCCGGAAGCAAAACGAGGTCGGTGACCCCATGCAGCGGTGCAATAAGGTCCGCGTAATACTCGCGATTGCCGGCCGGATCGCGCCACAGGGTCGCGCCTTGGACGAGGGAAACACGAAGATTATTCAAAAGATCGCTCCATTAGGCCGTCATCCCGGCGCAAGCGGGGAACCATGCCGATGAACGTACCGCAGCGCACTTCCGTGATCTGGGAATGTAAAAGACATGGGTTCCCGCCTGCGCGGAAATGACGAGCAAAAATCATAGCGCCTGCAATCGCTCGATTGCAGCATCCAACGTCGTCTGGTTCTTCGCGAAACACAGTCTTGCAAGCCGCTGCCCTGTGGGCGGGGTTTCATAAAAAGGCGACAACGGAATTGCGGCGACGCCCTTCTCCTCCACCAGCCACCGACAGAATGCCGCATCGTCCAGGTCGCTGACGGCCGAATAATCCACCAGTTGGAAATACCCGCCTGGCACCGGCAATGGCTTTAGTCGCGTCGTCAGCAGTTGTTCGCGAAACGCATCGCGCTTGGCCTGGTAGAACGCACCGAGTTGCTCGTAATGTCCCGGTTCGGAATCCAGCATCGCCGCGAACGCGTGCTGCGCCGGTGCGAAGGTGCAGAAGGTGTTGTATTGATGCACCTTGCGGAACTCGGCGCTCATCGCCGGGGGCGCGATGCAGTAGCCGACCTTCCAGCCAGTGCAGTGGTAGGTCTTGCCGAAACTAGATACGACGAAGGCACGTTCGCGCAGTTCCGGATAACGCAACGCCGATTCGTGCCGCGCGCCATCAAAGACGATGTGCTCGTACACTTCGTCAGACAGCAGTACGATCCGCGTATCGCGCAGCAACTCCGCCACGATCCGCATGTCGTCCGCGGTCAGCATCGCGCCGGATGGGTTGTGCGGGCTGTTGATCATCAGCATCCGCGTCTGCGGCGTGATCGCGTCGCGCACGCGTTGCCAGTCAGGTGCGAAGGTCAGTGGATCCAGCGGGACGTGCACGGCGCGTGCGCCGGCGAGATCAATGGCGGGTTCGTAGCAGTCGTAGCACGGGTCGAGGACGACGACCTCCTCGCCCGGTCGCACCACCGCATGGATCGCGTTGAAGATGGCTTCGGTCGCGCCGCTGGTGACGGTGATCTCGCTGTCAGCATTGACCTCACAGCCGTAAACGCGCGCGGTCTTGCGTGCGATGGCCTGCCGCAGCGACGGGATGCCGGTCATCATCGCGTACTGGTTATGGCCGGCGCGCATCGCGGCGTCGAGCTCGTCGACCAACCGTTGCGGCACCGGAAAATCCGGGAAGCCCTGCCCCAGGTTGACCGCGCCGTGCTCGGCAGCCAGTTGCGACATCACCGTGAAAATGGTGGTACCGACCTTGGGCAGTTTGGTGTTCATTTCAGGCAGACGCTGCGGCATGGAGGACGTTCCGTTTCCGAAATGAGGGGTTTCGGTGCTCACCGGAGTTTACGGATGCAGGGTGATGGGTTAAACCTTTCGGCATGCCGCGTGCTCCTCACCGATTGGCCGAACTGCTGGCCGCTTACGTCGTCGCCGATTACCGGTGGCAACGCGACGGGCACTGGTTTCCGCTCGTGGTGGGCCAGCGCGCGCCCGGCATCGACGATGCCTTTCCCGTTGCCACGCATTTCGCGGCCCTGTCCGCCTGGAATCCTGACTCGGTGCCGCAGCATGAACACATCAACCGCGCCGCCGACGAGGCGTTGCAGGCTGCACTCGAAGACAGCGGATTCGCGTACCGGCCGGCTTTCGCGGCCGCGCGCAACCGCAGCTGGAAGGAATCGAGCTGGCTGGTGGTCGACATGCCGGCGGGTGAATTCGATGCGTTGTCGCGGCGTTTCGGGCAACTCGGCACGTTGTGCTGGCAGCGCGGCCAGCCGGTCCGGTTGCGCATGGATGCGGCCCGCCCCGCCACAGTGCCCGACCATGCCTTCGTCGACTGGCTAAAATAGACCGACGGCCGCCACTGCGGTCCACGACGACCCCATGCCGGACACCCAACTCCCTGCCCCGCCGCTGCTTGCCGCACGCGGCCTGAGCTTTGCGCGCAATGAGCAGCCGGTGTTCGGGCCGCTGGATTTCGCTGTCGATGCCGGCGAGGCCTTGCTGGTGCAGGGCGACAATGGCGTCGGCAAGACCACGCTGCTGCGCGTGCTGGCCGGGTTGCTGCGCGCCGATGCAGGCGAAATCGATCTCGACGGTACGCGGGCGCGCACGCGCGATCGCAGCCGTTCGATCGCTTATCTCGGCCACCTGCCCGCGCACAAGGCCGACCTGACCGCGATGGAGAACCTGCGCTTCCTGTGCGGCCTGCACGGTCGCAAGCGGGGGCAGCATCCGGCCGGCGCGCTGGGCATCGTCGGACTCGCAGGTTACGACGACACCCCCGCCCGGCAACTGTCTGCAGGCCAGAAGAAACGCCTGTCGCTGGCGCGCCTGTGGATGTCGCCGGCGCCGGTCTGGTTGCTCGACGAGCCCTATGCCAATCTCGATCTCGAAGGCATCACGCTGGTCAATCGACTCGTGACGGCGCACCTGCGCGAGGGCGGCGCGGCGCTGGTGACGACGCATGGCGCGTATGCGGCGCCGCCGGTGCGGACGAAACAATTGACCCTGGAGCGGCAGCCGTGACCTGGAGCGTCATCAAGTCGCCACCCCCGCACAATCGCAAAACTGCCTGCGCGGGAAAAACGAACAGGTACTCCGCATGATCTGGTCTGCCGCCAAGGCCCTGGTCGCCCGCGACCTGCGCCTGCTCTGGCGTCGGCGCGGCGATTCGCTGCAACCGGCCTTGTTCGCGTTGCTGGTGGTGATGCTGTTTTCACTCGCCCTCGGCGGCGAAGCGCAGGTGCTGTCGAACGTCGCCGCCGCCGTGCTCTGGCTGGCGGTGCTACTGGCAGGATTGCTCGCCCTCGACACTCTGTTCCGCAGCGATGCCGAAGACGGCTCGCTGGAACAATGGCTGCTGGCGCCGGTACCGCTGGCATGGCTGGTGGCGGTGCGGGTGTTCACGCACTGGGCGACGACCGCATTGCCGTTGTTGCTGATCACGCCCTTGCTGGCCGAACTGCTGCACCTGCCGCGCGAACAACTGCCGGTGCTGCTGGCGTCGCTGGCCCTAGGCACTCCGTTGCTCAGCCTGCTGGGCGCGGTGGTGGCCGCGTT
>JALYOU010000294.1 GCA_030856725.1 Pseudomonadota bacterium | reverse complement strand
AGTTAGCAGAGGTGGGTGACCGGCAGGAAGCAACGCTCCTCATCGTACGCTTCTGATTTCGTCCCCCAAGGGGACTTCCTTCGAGGCGTCGGAGCGGCTTCAGGCGCGAGCTATCCGGCATGGCATGAAGGTCGAGAATCCTGCGACTTGAATCCAGAGCTCGCGACTGAACGATGGCAGCGTGCTGCCATCACTTCTATGAAGAGCTAGTCGAGTTCGCGATGATATGTGGCGACTTCCGCCCAGCCATGCTGGCGGCAGTGCTCGGCCAGGTGCTCGGCCAGGAACACCGAACGATGCCGTCCGCCGGTGCAGCCGAACGCGACCGTGACGTAACTACGGGTGTCGTCCTTCAGGCGCGGCAACCAGGTGTCGAGAAAGCTGGTGATCTGGTCGACATACTGGATGACATCGGGATGCGCCTGCAGGTGTTCACGCACCTCCGCATCACGGCCGGAAAGCGGGCGCAGGCGCGCGTCCCAATGCGGATTGGGGAGTACGCGCGCGTCGAAGACGAAGTCGGCATCGGCCGGCACGCCGCGGCGGTAGGCGAACGACTCGAACAGCAGCGACAGCACGCTGTCGCCGCTCAGTCCGAACTCGGTGATCACCGTGCGCCGCAACTGGTGCACGTTCTGCTCGCTGGTATCGATCACTACGTCGGCAAGCGCGCGCAGCGGCTTGAGCACCTCGCGTTCGAGCGCGATTGCATCCGACAAAGCGAGACCGATGTGGCTCAGAGGATGGCGGCGGCGCGTATCGGCATAGCGCTTGAGCAGCACGGTCTCGGCGGTGTCGAAGAACACGAGTTTGGGATCGAGCCCCATCGCGCCGACCGCTGACAGCCACTGCGGCACGTTGGCAAGATCGCTGTGGCGGCTGCGTACGTCGATGCCGACGGCGAGTTTGGTGGGCGGCGCATCGTCGCGCGAAACGCTTTCGACGAAGCGCGTGAGCAGTTCCGCCGGCAGGTTATCTACGCAGTAGAAACCGAGGTCTTCCAGCGTGTTGAGCGCGACCGTCTTGCCGGAGCCCGACATGCCGCTGACGATGATCAGCGCGGGTGCCACCGTGCTGGTTGCTGCTGGACTGGCCACGGCGGGGCCGATCGTGTCAGGCGCACTCATGGCGAGCCGCGTTGCAGCAGGTGGTTGTGTTGCGCCATGAATGCGGCCGCGGGATCGATGCCTTTCGCGCGCAGTATGTGCTGGCGCGCGGCGGCTTCGGTCAGCACCGCAAGGTTGCGGCCGGGCATCACCGGCAGGGTGATCTGCGGCACGTCGAGATCGAGCACGCGGCGCAGGCCGACATCGCCGGTGAGCCGTTCGATACCAGTCGGGATTGGTTCGAGATGCGGCCTTGTGAGATGCACGATCAGGCGCAGGTATTTGTTCCGCTTCACTGCCGTGTCGCCAAACATCTGGCGGATGTTGAGTACGCCCAGGCCGCGTAATTCCAGCATGTCCTGCAGCAGTTCCGGGCAGGTGCCGTCGAGCACGTCGGGCGCTATCTGTGTGAACTCCGGAGTGTCGTCGGCCACCAGTCGATGGCCGCGCGTCACCAACTCCAGCGCCAGTTCGCTTTTGCCGGACCCGGACTCGCCGGTGATCAGCACGCCGATCGAATAGATTTCCATGAACACGCCGTGCAGCGACGTGCGTGGCGCGAGCGTGCGCGCGAGGTGGTAATGGATATGGTTGAGCAGTTCATGGCCGCGCCGGGGTGCGGTCCACAACGGGATGTCGGATTCTTCCGCGGCGCTGCGTAGGTCCTCGGGGCAGGACTGATTCTTGCTGATCACCATCGCCAGCGGCCGAAACTGGATGATTTTCTCGATGGTTTCCCAGCGTTGCCGCGAATCCATCGTATCCAGCCATGCCAGTTCCTCGGTGCCGAGGATCTGCACTTTATTGGGATAGATGATGTTGAGATAACCGGCGAGCGATGGCCGCCGTGCGACGGTATCGACCGATTCAAGTACGCGGTCCTGACCATTCTGGCCGGCCAGCCAGCGCAGGCCAAGCCGCTCGTGCAGCTGTTCGAACAACTCGCGCGCGCTGATGTGTTCGTTCACGCCGCAGCGGAGCGCGACGTGCGCCCGGACGTCAGCAGCACATGCAATGCGTTGACATCGGGCGCAGCGCGCAACGCGGCGCGATAGTCGGCGTCTGCGAAGCGTTCCGCGAGTTCCGCGAGCAGCTGCAGGTGTTGCTGGGTGAAATGCTCCGGCACCGCCAGCGCGAACACCAGGTCCACCGGCTCGCCGTCACTTGCGCCGAAATCGACGGGATGCGCGAGCCTCAGAAATGCGCCTCTCGCTTCATCGTAGGCTGCGCTGCGACCATGCGGGATGGCGATGCCGTAACCGATTGCCGTGCTGCCCATGCGCTCGCGCGCCTGCAGGCTGTCGGCGATGAGTGTTGTGTTGATCGGTGAATGGTCGGACAGCAGGCGCGCGGCGGTTTCCAGCACCGTGTTGCTGCTGCCGGGCTCGACCATCGTGACGATTCGATCTGCGGTCAGCAGTTGCGATAGGGCCATGGTGTGTGTGATGTACCTAATGGATGCAGGGCGGCGGCGATGCCTAGCCGACTTCGCCGTTGCGCACGGGGCTGTCGCCGCGGTGGTGATCGACCATCTTTTCCTTGTGCTTCATCAACAGCCGGTCGAGCTTGTCGGCGAGCAGGTCGATGGCCGCGTACATGTTTTCCGCGCTCGCATCGGCGTGCAGCGTGCGGCCGGAGACGTTGATGGTGGCTTCAGCGCGATGGTCGGGCTTGTCGATGCTGAGTTGCGTGCGCACATCCAGTGGCTGGTCGAAGTGTCGGGTCAATCGTTCGAGTTTGGAGGAGACGTAATCACGCAATGCCGCCGTGACTTCGATTTGCTGACCGTGGGTTTCGATGCGCATGTGGTGCCTCCTGGGTTGACCCTGCCAGCATCGCGCAAAGGCGGAGGGGCGGGGTGAAGGGTAGGTTAAGGCATTGGTGGGCGGAAGGGATGGGGTCAGGAAACACCAGGTTTCGCATGCGAATCTGGCTTTCGGTTCGTGCAATGCGATCTGGAGGGAGCGCCCTCATCCGCCCACTGGTGCTAGCCGCTCCTACGAAAAGCCGGAAGGCAATGATCAGGCAATGCGGACACGCTCGTGCGATGACGGAATCTGCATCGCCTCGCGATACTTCGCGATCGTCCGCCGCGCGACCGGCACGCCCGCGGCCTTGAGCGATTCGGCAAGGCTCGCATCGGACAATGGCTTGCGCGGATTCTCGGCGTGGATGAGTTCGCGCAGCATGGCTTGGATCGCAGTGCTGGACGCCTCGCCGCCGCCACCGGTGTCGATGCCTGAAGCGAAGAATGCGCGCAGCGGCAACGTGCCGCGCGGCGTGCGCACGTACTTGCGGGCGATGGCGCGGGAGATTGTGGACTCGTGCAGGCCAACTTCGCCGGCGACCTCGCGTAACGTCAGCGGCCGCAACGCCTGCGCGCCGAATTCAAGGAAAGCCGCCTGCTGGCGCAACAGGCAGCGCATCACTTTCAGCAAGGTTTCGCCGCGCGCCTCGATGCTTCGTAACAGCCAGCGCGCTTCCTGCAGACGGCCGCGCAGATAGCCGGCATCCGCTGCGGACGCGCCGCCGATCATGCCTTCGTAACCGCGATGGATCGACACGCGCGGTATGCCGTTGCTGGACAGCGCCACGCGCCACTCGCCTTGGTGCCGCCAGACGACGCAATCAGGCGTGACATAGGCGTCGTTGCTGATCCCGCCAATCTGCGCGCCTGGTTTCGGGTCCAACGACCGCAACAATTCGATGGCCTGCTGCGCGTCGTCTTCGTTGCATCCCAACTCGTGCGCCAACCCGGGGACGCCGATCCGCGGCAGGCGTTCCAGAGGACCGGAACAGATGCTGTGCGCCAGCGCCTTGCCCGGTGTTTCATCGGGCAACAGCGACAGCTGCACGCACAGGCATTCGCCCAGTGAACGCGCGCCCACGCCGACCGGATCGAAGTGCTGGATCTGGTGCAGCACGGTGAGGATCTCATCGCAGCCTGCTTCCACTTCCGGACGCAGCGCATCGGCGATGGCCTCGATCGATTCACGCAGGTAGCCGCCGTCGTCGATCGCGTCGATCAGCGCCATACCGATGCGGCGGTCGCGCTCCGACAGATGCGACAGGTGCAACTGCCACAACAGGTGGTCCTGCAGCGATTCGACGCTGGCGATGCGGTCGCTGCCGTCATTGTCGTCATCGCTGTCCGACGAGGGTCCGCTGCGCTGGTACCAAGGTTCCTCACCGGGTGCCCAGTGGTCCTGGATGTCATGGTCGGCTTCGCCGTTGCCGCTGGGTGATTCGTTGCGTACCGGGGCCGCGTCATCGGCATGCGCATGTTCCGCGCCATTGCC
>JALYOU010000284.1 GCA_030856725.1 Pseudomonadota bacterium | reverse complement strand
GTGTTGTTCTCCGACACGTTCCTTGAATATGCTGTCGGAATGACCATTCGCCTGGCGCTTGCACAGTTCGACTTCCACGTGGGCGCGGTAGCCTCCAATGCCGCTCGCATCATCGCCATGATCACAGAGGCACGCGACCAGCACGGGGCTGATGTGGTGCTGTTTCCGGAACTCGCGGTCAGCGGTTACCCGCCGGAAGACCTGTTGCTGCGGCCGGGTTTCCTGGCCGATTGCGAAGCAGCCATCGAGCGCATCGCGGAGAAAACACACGGCATCGTCGCCGTGGTCGGCTGGCCGCAGCCGGCCGGGTCGGTGTTGTACAACGCCGCCAGCGTGCTGCGCGATGGCCGCATCGAACGTACCTATCGCAAACGCGAATTGCCCAACTACGCGGTCTTCGATGAACGCCGTTATTTCGACGTCGATCCCGATGGCGGTGCGTGCGTGTTCTATGTGCGTGGCGTCCCGGTCGGCCTGGTGATCTGTGAAGACCTGTGGTTTCCCGAGCCACTGGAGCAAACCAAAGCGCTAGGCGCGCAGTTGGTGCTGGTGCCGAATGCTTCGCCGTTCGAGCGCGACAAGCACGCGCAGCGCGATGCGTTGCTGGCCATGCGCGTGCGCGAAACGGGCGTGGCCGTGGCGTATCTCAATGTCGTTGGCGGGCAGGATGCGCTGGTGTTCGATGGCGCCTCGGTGCTGGCCGATGGCGATGGCTTCATCCATTCCGCGGCGCGCGCATTCGAGGACCATTGGCTGGTCGCCGATTACGACCCGGAGTCGCGCAAATTCGTGCCGGTCGCATGGCCGGTGGAAACCGACGAAAGCCGCGACGGCCTGGCTTGGCGCGCGATCGTGCGCGGCACGCGTGATTACTGCCTCAAGAACGGATTCGGGAAAGTGTGGCTGGGTTTGTCAGGCGGCATCGATTCGGCGCTGGTGCTGGCGGTAGCGGTGGACGCGCTCGGCGCGGACAACGTCACGGCGGTGCGCATGCCTTCGCGCTACACCGCGGACATGAGCAACGACCTGGCCGCCGAGCAATGCGCGACGCTTGGCGTGAAGTACGAAACGATCGCGATCGAAGCGCCGTTCAAGGGCTTCCTTGCGGCGCTGGCGCCGTTGTTCGATGGCAAGCCGGTCGATGTTGCCGAGGAAAACCTGCAGTCGCGCACGCGCGGCGCGTTGTTGATGGCGTTATCGAACAAGCTCGGCGGGCTGTTGCTGACCACCGGCAACAAGAGCGAATACGCAGTGGGTTACGCCACGATTTACGGCGACATGTGTGGCGGCTATGCGCCTTTGAAGGATTTGTACAAGACCGAAGTGTTCGCGCTCGCGCGCTGGCGCAACACAGTGGGCGGCGCGCCGGTGATTCCAGAAGCGGTGATCGCGCGGCCGCCGTCGGCGGAGTTGCGCGACAACCAGAAGGATCAGGATTCGCTGCCGCCATACGACGTGCTCGACGCGATCCTGCTGCGGCATGTGGACCAGGAACAATCGCGGGACGAGATTGTCGCGGCCGGTTTCGATGTGGACACCGTCGACAAGGTGCTTCGGCTAGTGCGGATCAGCGAATGGAAACGGCACCAGGCGGCGCCCGGGCCGAAGGTGTCACGGCGTGCGTTTGGCCGGGAGCGGCGCTACCCGATTAGCAACGGATACTCAGAACGCCTGTAGGGCTGAAGTCGCCGCCTTATGTCCCGGCGATTGATCAATCAGCAGCAGACGATCCGCGACGCTCGCGCGCGAACGGATTGAGCTTGCCGAAGATCGACGGATCCTTCGGCCAGCCGCCGGACAGCCACGGATGCTGCGGATCGTTGGCCTGCAGCACGCGCTTGGAATCGGCCGCGAGCGATTCATTGCCCAGTCTCGTGTAGGCCTCGGCCAGGATCGCAACGGCGTCGTTCTGGTGCTCGCTCTGCGGATAGGTTTCCAGCAGGTACTTGGCGCGGTCCGCCGCTGCAACCCACGCACCGCGGCGCAGGTAGAACAGCGCGGTCGAGATTTCGAATCGGGCGAATTCGTTGCGCAGGAACACCATGCGCTGGCGCGCGTCGGCCGCATACCGGCTGTTGGGATAGCGCTCGCTGACGATGCTGTGGTCGTTGTACGCCTGCTTGGGCGCATCGAGATCGCGGCTGCTGGTGTCCAGCGAGAACGCGCGCTGCAGGAACACCGCGTTGCGTTTGGCGTTGGACAGCCCGCGCAGGTAATACATGTAGGGCACGTTGCGGTGCGTGGGATACGTTCGTATGAAGCGGTCGATGCTGCTGATCGCGTCGTCGTGCTTGCCCGACCTGTACTGCGCGAACGCCATTTCCATCTGCGCCTGCTCGGCATAAGGCCCGTACGGGTACTGCGCGATGAGGCGCTTGTAGGTTTCCGTGGCGGAGCCGTAATTGCCCTGCACGACGGACTTGTGGCCCCGGTCGTACAGCTGCTCGACCGGGACGCCTTCGTTAGCGTTGCCTTTCTTGAACATCTTGCCGAAGCGCGCGCAGCCGGGACCGGCGAGCAGGGCGATCAACAGGGCGATGAGGACGAGGCGGAATGGGGTGGCGCGGGCAGGGGAGCGTAGGGTCATGGGGCTGCGGCGTGCCGCGTTCTGGACGGAAGCGGCGATAATACCGTAGGCCGCTGCGGCCCCGAATCCGGATGATGAACGCCCGGCCAACATTCCCGGCTTCGGCCGACACCCGGCACTGCGAACATGACCGACGAACCCCTCGATACCGAACTTCCGGACAGCACCCAGCGCACTGCCACGGTGCCGCTCGCACTTGCCGGAAAGCGCTTCGACGCCGTGCTGGCGGAACTCCTCCCTGAATTCTCGCGTTCGAAACTGAGCGAGTGGATCAAGTCCGGCAATGCCCGCCTCGACGGCCGCGACGATGTGCGCGGACGCGATCCGGTGCGCGGCGGCGAGGTCCTGACGCTGGACGTGGTCCTTGAAGCGCAGATCGACGCACAGCCGGAGGACATCCCATTCGACGTGCTCTATGAGGACGCCGACGTGATCGTGCTCGACAAGCCTGCCGGCCTGGTGGTGCATCCGGGTGCGGGCAACCACACCGGCACGCTGGTCAATGCGCTGCTGTTCCGCGACCCCTCGCTCAAGACCTTACCGCGCGCGGGCATCGTGCACCGGCTCGACAAGGACACGTCCGGCGTCATGGTCGTCGCGCGCAACCTGCCGGCGCACACCTCGCTCGTCGCGCAACTGT
>JALYOU010000272.1 GCA_030856725.1 Pseudomonadota bacterium | reverse complement strand
CTCGACGTCGACATGATGGCCAAGGCGATCAAGTCGTCTCTGGCCGGCGAGAAAATGCTGCTGACCGAGGAACAGGCGGCCGAGATCGGCCAGGCGTTCGGCCAGAAAATGCAGGCGCAGCAAGCGGTCAAGATGGAAGCGGAAAGCAAGAAGAACCTCACCGATGGCCAGGCGTTCCTCGCCACCAACGGCAAGAAGCCCGAGGTCAAGACCACGGCGTCCGGCCTGCAGTACCAGGTGCTGACCGAAGGCAAGGGTCCCAAACCGACCGCGGCCGATGCCGTGCGCGTGCATTACAAGGGCACCATGCTGGACGGCAAGACGTTCGACAGCTCCTACGATCGTAACGAGCCGGCCGTGTTCCCATTGAGCCAGGTCGCGCCCGGCTGGGCCGAAGGCGTGCAGCTGATGCCGGTCGGCAGCAAGTACAAGCTGTGGATTCCCAGCGCTTTGGGCTACGGCGAGAAGGGCACGCCGGGCGGTCCGATTCCGCCGAACGCGACGTTGACATTCGAGGTGGAACTGCTGGAAATCGTCAAGGCACCGTAAGCGCCGTCGACGTTTTACGCGGGAGTAAGCACGCGATGCGCGTCAGTATTTTCGGCACGGGCTACGTCGGTCTTGTCACCGGCGCATGCCTGGCCGAGGTCGGGCATCACGTCGTGTGCGTGGACATCGATGCGGCACGGGTCGACGCTTTGAAGCGCGGCGAGATACCGCTCTACGAACCTGGCCTTGCACCGATGGTCAAGGCCAACCACGGCGCGGGCGGCCTTGAGTTCGTCACCGACGCGGCTTACGCAGTCGCGCACGCCGACATCATCTTCATCGCGGTCGGCACGCCACCGGATGAGGATGGTGGCGCGGACTTGAAACACGTACTGGCGGTGGCGAACACCATCGGCCAGCATCTCGGGCGAGAGGCGTTGATCGTGGGCAAGTCCACGGTGCCGGTGGGTACGGCCGACAAGGTTCGCGAGTCCATCGCCGCTGCGCTCGCCGCGCGTCATGCGGATATTCCCTTCGAAGTCGTCTCGAATCCTGAATTCCTGAAGGAAGGCGATGCCGTCAAGGATTTCATGCGCCCTGACCGCATCATCATCGGCGCCAAGGACGCGGGCGCCGTACAGAAAATGAAACGCCTGTATGCGCCGTTCAATCGCAACCATGACCGCATCGTCGTCATGGACGTGCGTTCCGCGGAGCTGACCAAGTACGCGGCCAATGCCATGCTCGCGACCAAGATCAGTTTCATGAACGAGGTCGCCAACATCGCCGAGCGCGTCGGCGCGGATATCGAGCATGTCCGTAACGGAATCGGTTCCGATCCGCGCATCGGCCGGTATTTCATTTATCCAGGCGCGGGTTATGGCGGCTCCTGTTTTCCCAAGGACGTGCAGGCGCTGGCCCGCACCGCAAGACAAGTGGGTTACGAGGCACAGTTGCTGGACGCGGTGGAGGCGGTGAACGACCGGCAGAAGGAACATCTGTTCGCATTGATCCAGCGCCATTACGGCAGTGGGACCGCACTGGGTCCGGGAGAGCGCCTAAAGGGCAAAACCTTCGCCGTGTGGGGGCTCGCATTCAAGCCGAATACGGACGACATGCGCGAGGCATCCAGCTACCGGTTGCTGGAACAGTTGTGGAAGGCCGGCGCCAACGTGCGCGCCTACGATCCGGAGGCCATGGTCCAGGCACGGCGGATCCATGGCGAACGCGACGATCTCGTGCTGTGCCAATCCGCGGCCTCCGCGCTGCAAGGCGCCGACGCGCTGGTGGTCGTGACCGAATGGAAACAATTCCGCAGCCCGGATTTCGCCAAGCTTGCATCGACATTGCGCGATGCGGTGATTTTCGATGGCCGCAATGTCTATGACCCTGCAGAGGTCGAAGCCGCGGGGATCGCTTATTGGGGCATTGGTCGTGGACGTTCGATCGCATTACGCGACAATGTCGTTCCTGCGCAATGACATCATGTCGATGGACACCGAACGCCGCCTCATCGAAATGGAAACGCGCCTGGCATTCCAGGAGCACGCGCTCGCCGAACTGAGCGATGCGCTGGCGGCCTCGCGCATGGAAGCCGCGCGCAATGCCGAACTGCTGCGCCGCGCGCTGGATGATCTGAAACAAGTCCGAGGCACACTCGATTCCGACCCTGCAGAAGAACCACCACCACCGCATTATTGACGCGCTTTTCGTCCCCTTGAGGGGGTGAAAACCCAACGCGTTGGCCAAAGCGGCTATTCCTCCAATCTTCATTACTATGCCGCCATGAGCGATTCCCTCCGTGACCAACTGCTCGGCCTTGGCTTCAAGTCCATGCCGAAGCCCGCTGCAAAACCGCAGCCGCAATCGAAACCCGGCGCCAAGTCCGGGCCGAACGCGCGCAACGAACGCAGACCCGAGCGGCCACACGCAGGCTATCCGCACCCGCAACACGCCCGCCCGCCGCGCGCGGACAGGCCGCAACGTGGTCCAGCCCCCACGCGCACGCGCGAGGAAATCGATCTCGCCAAGGCCTACGCGATCCGCGCGCAGAAAGAAAAAGACGAGCGCATCGAAGCCGAACGCATCAAGCAGGAAGACGCCCGGCTGCGCCGCGAAGCGAAGGCGAAACTCACCGAGATGCTCAAGAACAAGGCCCTCAACGATCCCGCCGCCGACATCGCCCGTCATTTCGACTACGGCGGCAAGATCAAGCGCGTACACGTCAATGAGCTTCAGCTCAGGGCGCTCAACGCCGGCGAACTGGGCGTGGTGCAACTCGATGGCCGCTACCTGCTGGTAACGGCCGCTACGCTGGCCGAAGCAGAGGCGATTTTCTTGCCCGCACTCGCGTTGAAAGTGGATCCGAATGCATCGGCTGGCGACGATCCGTATGCCGACCCGCAATATCAGGTGCCAGACGATCTGGTGTGGTGACGGAAACGCACCTGCTTGGATCTTCGTAGGAGCGGCTTCAGCCGCGAGCTCTTGTCTTTGCGACAAAAATCAAGAACTCGGGGCTGAAGCCGCTCCTACGAAAAGCAGCCAAGGGAAGCTTTACTCGGGGTCGTAATCGAGGTTCGATGCGAGCCAACGCTCCGCCTGCGCAATGGTTGCGCCTTTGCGCTTGGCGTAATCTTCGACCTGCTCCTTCGACACGCGCCCGACGACGAAATACTGGCTGCCGGGATGGCTGAAGTAGTAGCCGCTCACTGCTGCGGTGGGCAGCATGGCGAAGTTTTCGGTCAGTGACATTCCTGTGTTGGATTCGGCATGCAGCAGGTCGAAGAGAGTGCGTTTCTCGCTGTGCTCGGGGCAGGCGGGATAGCCGGGGGCAGGACGGATGCCGCGGTATTTTTCGGCGATGAGATCTTCGTTCGGCAAGGTCTCGTCGTTGGCATAACCCCAGATGTCCTTGCGCACGCGTTGGTGCAGTTTTTCCGCGAGGGCTTCAGCCAGGCGATCCGCAAGCGCCTTAAGCATGATCGCGCTGTAGTCGTCGTGGTCTGCTTCGAAGCGGGCGACGTGCGAATCGATACCGATGCCTGCGGTGACGGCGAATGCGCCGATCCAGTCCTGTTTGCCCGAATCCTTCGGCGCAATGAAATCGGCGAGGCAGAAGTCGGGGCGTTCGACGGGTTTGTCGACCTGTTGGCGGAGGAAGTGCAAAGTTGTTTTGCCTTCTCCCGAGAGGGGAAGGGAAACTACGACATCGTCACCCACCGCATTCGCCGGCCAGATTCCGCAGACCGCTTTTGCCGTCAGCCACTTCTCCGCGATGATCTTGTCCAGCATCGCGTTGGCGTCCTGGAATAATTCACGCGCCTGTGTCCCTACAACGGCGTCGTCAAGAATCTGCGGATAGCGTCCAGCGAGTTCCCACGCGTTGAAGAACGGCGACCAGTCGATGGTCTCGCGCAATTCTTGAAGCGGATAATCGTCGAACACGCTGATGCCCGGCCTGTTCGGCACAGGCGGGGTGTAATCGGCCCACCCACCATCAAACCGCTGTCCGCGCGCCTTCGCGAGTGATACGAGTCGCTTGGCGTCGCCGCGATTCTTGTGACGCTCACGGATCTCGGCGAAGTCGGCTTCGTTGGCGGCGACGAACTTGTCTCGCAGGTCCACGCTGATCAGCGACTGCACCACGCCCACAGCGCGCGAGGCATCCTTCACCCACACGGTGGGCGAAGCGTAGTGCGGGGAAATCTTCAGCGCGGTATGCGCGCGCGAGGTAGTCGCGCCGCCAATGAGTAGCGGTTTGTCGAAACCCTGCCGCTTCATTTCCTTGGCGACGTGGCTCATTTCTTCGAGCGACGGGGTGATCAGTCCGGACAAGCCAATGATGTCGGCTGAAATTTCTTTCGCCTTGTCGAGAATGGTCTGCGCAGGAACCATCACACCCAGATCGACCACCTCGAAGTTGTTACAGGCCAGCACCACGCCGACGATGTTCTTGCCGATGTCGTGCACGTCACCTTTCACCGTCGCCAGCAGCACCTTGCCGTTGTTCTTGCCCATGTCGCCGGTGCGCAGTTTTTCCGCTTCGATGTACGGCAGCAGATACGCCACCGCTTTCTTCATCACGCGTGCCGATTTCACCACCTGCGGCAGGAACATCTTGCCCGCGCCGAACAGGTCGCCAACCACGTTCATGCCTGACATCAGCGGGCCTTCGATGACTTCCAGCGGCTTGGCGTACTGCTGGCGTGCTTCTTCGGTATCGGTTTCGACGTACTGGTCAATGCCGTGCACCAGCGCATGCTTGATGCGCTCGGTGACGTGCGCCTCGCGCCATTTCAGATCCTGGACCTGGACTTCGCCCTTCTTGCCTTTGTAGCGGTCGGCAACCTCGAGCAGGCGTTCGGTGGCGTCGTCGCGGCGATTCAGCACCACGTCCTCGACGCGCTCTCGCAAATCCTTGTCAAGGTCGTCGAGCAGCGGCATCGCGCCCGCATTGACAATGCCCATATCCATGCCGGCCGCGATGGCGTGGTACAGGAACACGACGTGGATCGCCTGCCGTACCGGTTCGTTGCCGCGGAACGAGAACGACACGTTGGAAACGCCGCCGGAGATGTGGCAATGCGGCAGCGTCGCCTTGATCTCGCGCGTGGCCTCGATGAAATCGACGGCGTAGTTGTTGTGTTCCTCGATGCCGGTGGCGATGGCAAAAATGTTCGGATCGAAGATGATGTCTTCCGGCGGAAAGCCGACCGTTTCCGTCAGGATTTTGTAGGCACGCGTGCAGATCTCGACCTTGCGCGCCTGCGTGTCGGCCTGGCCCTGTTCGTCGAATGCCATCACCACGACCGCCGCGCCATAACGCAGCACCTTGCGCGCGTGTTCGAGGAACACGTCCTCGCCTTCCTTGAGCGAAATCGAATTGACGACGCCCTTGCCCTGCAGGCATTTCAGGCCCGCTTCGATCACCGACCACTTGGACGAATCCACCATCACCGGGATGCGCGCGATGTCGGGTTCGGCGGCGATCAGGTTGAGATACGTGACCATCGCCTGCTCGGAATCGAGCATGCCTTCGTCCATGTTGACGTCGAGGATCTGTGCGCCACTGTCGACCTGCTGGCGCGCGACTTCAACCGCTTCGTCGTAACGATTGTCCTTGATGAGTTTGCGGAACGCGGCCGAGCCGGTGACGTTGGTGCGTTCGCCGATGTTTACGAATAGTGTTTCCGGCGTGATGACGAGGGGCTCGAGGCCACTGAGACGGGTGTGGCGTTGCAGGCTCATGCGGCGAGTGCTTCCTGTTGCGGCAGCATGCGCGGTGCATGTTTTCCGACTGCTTCCGCAATCGCCGCAATATGCTCAGGAGTCGTGCCACAACAACCGCCTACGATGTTCAGCAACCCCGCTTCGGCGAATTCTTCGAGCACCGCCGCCATGTCTTCCGGTGTCTCGTCATAGCCGCCGAATGCGTTGGGGAGGCCGGCGTTGGGATGCGTCGAGATGTAGGCCTCGGCTACCTGTGACAACACATCGACGTGCGCGCGCAGATCCTTCGCGCCGAGTGCGCAGTTCAGGCCGATCGAAAGTGGGCGTGAATGCCGCAACGAGTACCAGAACGCTTCGGCGGTCTGGCCCGACAGCGTGCGGCCGGATGCGTCGGTGATCGTGCCCGACACCATCACCGGCAGGCGCGCGCCGAGCGCATCGAAGGATTGCTCGACCGCGAACAGCGCCGCCTTGGCGTTGAGCGTGTC
>JALYOU010000270.1 GCA_030856725.1 Pseudomonadota bacterium | reverse complement strand
CGCGGAACTTGGTCTGGATCTGGTAGAAATTGATCGGCAGCTGCTTGTAGCTGGCCAGCTCGTTGCGCGCGAAATCGGTGATGACTTCTTCGTGCGTGGGGCCGTAGCAGTACTCGGCGTCCTTGCGGTCGCGGATTTTCAGCAGCTGCCCGCCGAACTTTTCCCAGCGGCCGGTTTCTTCCCACAACTCCTTCGGCTGCACCGACGGCATCAGCAGTTCGATCGCACCGGCGCGGTTCATTTCCTCGCGCACCACGGCCTCGACCTTGCGCAGCACGCGCAGGCCCAGCGGACTCCAGGTGTACAGGCCGGAGGCCAGCTTGCGGATCATGCCCGCCTTGAGCATCAGCTTGTGGCTGATCACTTCGGCGTCGGCGGGGGTTTCCCTGCTGGTGCGGAGATGGAATTGCGACAGGCGCATCGGAGCGGGTTCTGCGAACGGAATGCAGCATTCTCGGTCAGGCACCGGAAAAAGAGAAACGGCATGTTTTTCGCAGGAGCGGCTTCAGCCGCGAGCTCTCAATCGTCGGGGCAGCCGGCCTGAAGCTCGCAGCTGAAGCCGCTCCTGCGAAAAGCAACGGCAGAAGCCCGATCCTGCTTATTCGCGGCTGCTATCCACCACGATTCCCGTGGCCGGCATCTTGTCGATGCGTTCGTACCTGCGTCCTTTCGGCGGCTGCTCGGTGACCTGCAGCGCGCCCGACGCATCACGCCAGCGGTACAGCACGGGTCGCACGTCCTCGGCATTGGCGGCTGCCGCCTGCTCGGCGCGCTGTTGCTTGCCTGCGCTGTCGGCCGGTGATTCGCGCGTCAGCCACCACGCCACGCCGATGCCGAGCAGCAATCCGGCGACGATGGCCCAGCTGAGTCGCACGACTGGCCTATTTCGTCGCGGACGGGGCCGTCGTGGCCGTGCACTTGTCGGTGTTGATCACTGACTGCGCGAGCGCGAGCTGGGTCGTGCGTTCGCTGTCGGTCATGGTCTTGTCGAGCTTGCCGTCGCCGTCGCTGTCCTGCCGCACTGGACCCTTGTTCCGCAGCGCCGCGACATTGTTGAGCGCCTGCACGCATCGCGGGGTCTCATCGGTTTTGGCGGTGGTCGTGACGGCGGCATTGGCGGCCCCGGCATTGTTGATCGTGCGCACTTTGTAAGTGCCTTTCGGCGGCGGCATGCTCGAATACTGCGTCACACCCTTGGCGTCCTTCCACTGGTACACCTCCCCGGCGACAGCAATGGCGGTCAGCGACGTGGCGAGCATGCCGACAGAAAGCAGGCCTGAGGCAATGAGGGACAAGGCGACGGGGGACGATTTCATGCGCAAACTCCTGCAGACGCAACTGCGGATGCCGCTGCGCCCGGATTGCAGCACTGCGGTGGCGGCCGTGCAAGTCGCCACGTCGCGGTTCAACGCAACGGTTCAGTCTGGCTGAACCGCTACACTTCGGGCATGGACCCGCCCATCCTTTCGCCGCCCCGCGCGCGCGGCATTTACCTGCTGCCGAACCTGTTCACCACTGGCGGTCTGTTCGGCGGATTTTTTGCGATCATCGCGGCGTCGCAGGGCCGTTTCGAGGCAGCCTGCGTGGCGATCTTCATCGCCGCCATCCTCGACGGCGTCGATGGCCGCGTGGCGCGGCTAACCAACACGCAGAGCGAATTCGGCGTGCAGTACGACTCGCTGGCAGACCTGATCAGCTTCGGCATGGCGCCAGCGCTGGTGATGTATCACTGGGCGCTGGTGTCGATGAAACTCGACGGCCTTACGCCGGGCAAGATCGGCTGGCTCACGGCGTTCCTGTACGTGGCCTGCGCGGCGCTGCGGCTCGCGCGCTTCAACAGCCAGGTGGCAAGCGTGGACAAGCGTTATTTCGTCGGTCTCGCCAGCCCGGCCGCGGCGGGACTGGTCGCGAGTTTCGTGTGGACGATGCATGACCTCGGCTGGCGCGGCGAAGAACTGCGCTATCCAGCCATCGCAGTGACGGTGATCGCTGCGCTGTTGATGGTCAGCCGCATCCGTTACAGCAGCTTCAAGGGCAGCGGCAGCGGGCCAAAGTCCGATCGCGTGCCGTTCGTCGCCATCATCATCGCGTTGGCGGTCCTGATTGCGCTGGTCATTGATCCGCCACTGGTGCTGCTGGTGGCGTCGGCGACGTACGCGTTGTCGGGCCCGGCCTTGTGGTTGAAGCGGCGCGGCCGCAGTCAACCGGTGTCGCCGCCATGACGTTCAACGGCATGACGTTCAACGGCATGACATCCAAGGGCCTGGAGTGGGACACGTTACAGCGTGAAGTGCTCGAGGCGCTTGGCCACGTCTTGTACGTGCCTGTTCATGAGTCGGCGATGCGGGTGGAAGAGGAAACCGCGGACGCGTATTCATCCGGGCCAAACCTGCAGGATCGGAATGTCTCCCGCGCGCGCGCGGTGGAGCGGGGCATGCCTTCGCGTACTCAAGCCGCGCCGGACGCACTGATGCAGGCATTGTTGCGCGCTGCGAATCTCGACAAGGACGACGTGGCGACGTTGCAACTGCGCCTGCCGCCATTGGATGCATTGACAGCAAATGCCGACGCGAAACGAAAGCTCTGGCCGACGCTGCGCGCGATGCGTGCACAGCGCAGGACATGAGCCGGAGGTCGTCGCCGTGAAGGCAGCCGCGGAACGCATCGCCATGCCCTCAGGCCTGCGCCCGATGCGCGAGGGTGATCTGGATGCGGTGATGGCGATCGAACAGGTCGCCTATCCGTATCCATGGACGCGGGGCATCTTCCGCGATTGCCTGCGCGCAGATTACCCGGCGTGGGTGCTGGACGATGGCCAGCGCATCATCGGCTACGGCGTGCTCAGCGTCGCCGCCGACGAAGCGCATGTATTGAACGTCTGCGTGCGTTCCGACTTGCACGGCCAGGGCCTTGGCCGCCGCATGCTGCGTTCGCTCATGCAGATCGCACGCGCGCGCAAGGTGCAGCGGCTGTTCCTGGAAGTGCGCCCGTCCAATTCCCCCGCCATCGCCTTGTACGACAGTGAAGGCTTCAACGAGATCGGACGCCGGCCGCGGTATTACCCGGCGAAACAGGGACGCGAGGATGCGATCGTGATGGCGATGGAATTGTTTGCCGAATAAGGCTGCATCCTATGAGAAAAGCCTTTTGGGACAGATCAAAGGCGTGCGCGTTGCGCCGCTAGCGCGTCGCATTGCGCAG
>JALYOU010000260.1 GCA_030856725.1 Pseudomonadota bacterium | reverse complement strand
TGCAGGTCGCGTTCTTGCAGGCGTTGTTGCCGCTGGTCGGCGCACACCGCAGCATCGACAACCTGATGTCGATAGCACGACCAGCCGCCTACGCGCAACTGATCCTCGTCGCACTCGCATTCGCCATACTCACTTACGCCTTCGTCGCGCAGGATTTCTCTTTGCGCTATGTCGCGCAGAATTCCAATTCACTACTGCCACTGGTCTACCGCTATACCGCCGTCTGGGGCGCGCACGAGGGGTCACTGCTGTTGTGGGCGCTGATCCTGGCGTTGTGGACCTGCGCCGTCGCGATCTTCTCGAAGAAGCTCCCGCACGAAGTCATCGCACGCGTGCTCGGCGTCATGGGCATCATCAGCATTGGCTTCCTCGCCTTCCTGATCTTCACCAGCAATCCATTCGAGCGCCTGCTGCCCGCCGCTGTCGAGGGCCGCGACCTCAATCCGTTGTTGCAGGATCCGGGGATGATCATCCATCCGCCGATGCTGTACCTGGGTTACGTTGGTTTCGCAGTGCCGTTTGCATTCGCCATTGCCGCGTTGCTGGAACCTGCGTCTTCGCGTTCGGGGCTCATGCAAAGTTGGCTGCGCTGGACCCGGCCATGGACCAATGTCGCGTGGGGGTTTTTGACGCTGGGCATCGCGCTTGGCAGCTGGTGGGCGTATTACGAACTGGGCTGGGGCGGCTGGTGGTTCTGGGATCCGGTCGAGAACGCCAGCTTCATGCCGTGGCTCGCCGGCGCGGCGTTGCTGCATTCGCAGGCGGTGACGGAAAAACGCGGCAGCTTCGCCGGCTGGACCTTGCTCCTTGCCATCGCCGCGTTCTCGTTGTCATTGCTCGGCACCTTCCTGGTGCGCTCGGGCGTGATCACCAGCGTGCACGCGTTCGCATCCGATCCGACGCGCGGCGTGTTCATCCTGGTCTTCCTCGGGATCATCATCGGCGGTTCGTTGCTGCTGTACGCACTGCGCGCACCGAATGGCGACGATGCAGCCGTCAACGGAAAACCTTTCACCCTGATGTCACGCGAAACGCTGCTGCTCGCCAACAATTTGCTGCTGGTGGCCGCCTGCGCGATGGTGCTCCTCGGCACGTTGTACCCGCTGCTCGCCGATGCGCTGGACCTTGGCAAGATTTCGGTCGGACCGCCCTACTTCTCGCTGTTGTTCCTGCTGTTGATGGCGCCGCTGGTGTTGCTGTTGCCGTTCGGCCCGCTCACGCGCTGGCAGCGCGAAGTTGCATCGAAACCGCTGGCGATGCTGATTCCGTGGGCGGGTCTTGCCGTGGGCATCGGCATCGCCATGTTTTTCCTCGCACCACAGGGCACATGGAAGACAGCCGCAGGTGTTGCCGGCGCGACATGGGTTGCGGCGGGCACGCTGCGTTTCGTCTGGTCGCGCTTGATCATCAAGAGCAGCCGCTTCACCGCCGAGATGCTGGGCATGACGCTCGCGCATTTCGGCGTCGCCGTATTCCTGATCGGCGCGTTGCTGACAGAAGGCCTGAGCCGTCAGCGCGAACTCGCGCTTGCGCCGGGCAGCAGCGTGCAGCTTGGTGAACATGAATTCCGTTTCGATGGCGTGACCCAACGCGTCGGCCCGAACTACCAAGCCGACCGGGGTACGGTCACGGTATTGCGCGGCGACACCGTTGTGACCACGTTGCATCCGGAGAAACGCAGCTATGCCAGTGGCGGACAATTCATGACCGAGGCTGCGATCGATGCAGGCATGTTCCGTGACTTGTACGTCGCGCTGGGCGAGCCGCTTGGTGCGTCGGCCAGCGGCCCAGTCTGGGCAGTGCGCGTGCACGTAAAACCCTTCGTGCGCTGGATCTGGTTCGGCGCGCTGCTGATGGCGTTGGGTGGGTTTGTCACCGCCACCGACCGCCGCTTCCGCAATCTGACAACGATCAAGACGACATCTCCCAAGACCTCAGGCAATCACGAGGAACCCGCATGAAAGTAAACCGGTGGTTGCCACTGGCGGTCTTCGCCGCATTGGCCATGCTGCTGGCCGCAGGCGTGTGGCTCAGCCGCAATCCCGACCGCGACGCGTTGCCTTCCCCGCTGATCGGCAAACCCGCGCCGCAGTTTTCGCTACCCGTGCTGCACGAGCCGGAACGCATGGTGTCGCTGCAGGACCTGCGCGGCGCCCCGTTCGTGTTGAACGTGTGGGGCAGCTGGTGCGTCGAATGCCGCGTCGAGCATCCCGTTTTGACAAAATTTGCCGAAAGCAAGCGCGTGCGGGTAGTGGGTTACAACTGGAAGGACGAGAGCGCGGATGCGTTGCGCTGGCTGGAACAGTTCGGCAATCCATTCTGGCTGGTGGTAGCGGACATCGAAGGCAGGCATGCGATCGACTGGGGGATTTACGGAGCGCCCGAGACGTTTCTTGTGGATGGCGAAGGCATGATTCGCTGGAAGCATGTGGGGCCGTTGAGTGATGCTGTTGTTCGCGACGACTTGTTGCCTGCATTGGAAAAAATCGAAGGCAAGAAATGAAAGGATTGCCGTATCTTTTCCAGTTCGTCATTCCCGCCAAGGCGGGAATCCATGGACGTTGTTTTCTGCGTAGGAACACACCAGTCGACGTGCGTAACGGCGGTGAAACAAATTCCATGGATTGCTCGCTGCGCTCGTCCCTTCGGGACCAGCCTTCGGCTGTCCTGCGCGCTTCGCGCTTGTCTCGCTTTCGCGGGAATGACGGTAAAGGTGCTCGAGCGACAGTGGTTACGGCTTGTTTGCTGGTGGCGATGTTCTTTTCGTTCTCGGTATCCGCCCAAGTCAACACCAACCCCGCCCCACCCCAATTCCAGGACACCGCCGAAGAACGCCGCTTCCACGCCCTCGTGTCCGAGCTGCGTTGCGTCATGTGCCAGAACCAGTCGCTCGCCGATTCCAACGCACAGATCGCCAATGACTTGCGCCATGAAGTCCTCGACCTGATGCGTCAGGGCAAATCCGACGCCGAAGTGAATTCCTTCCTTGTCGCGCGTTACGGCGAATTCGTGTTGTACCGCCCGCGCGTCGCGTCGAACACCTGGCTGCTCTGGTTCGGACCCGCGTTGCTCCTGCTGATCGGCGCGTTGGTCATCGCACGCATCGTTCGCCAGCGTGCGCGCAACAGACCAGCCGTCGTGGCCGACGACGCGCAGGAATGGTGATGGCTTCGTTCGTTGCTATCGCGATCGTGATCACCCTGTCGGTACTGGCCTTAGTGCTGCGGCCGTTGTGGGCGCGTTCGCGTGGCCTGTTCGCGATGATCATGCTGGCCGCATCAGTGACTACGTTCGGCTTATATCACTCGGTGGGGACACCCGCCGCGCTGGATCCTGCGATGGTCGCTGGCCCGGAAACGCTGGAAGATGCCATCGGTGAACTCGAAGCCGCCTTGAAATCCGACCCGGGCCAGGCCGAGGGCTGGCGCCTGCTTGGCCGCGCCTACACGGCCGAAAAGCGCTACTCCGATGCACGCAATGCGTATACGCGCGCAGCGGAACTCTTGCCGGCCGACGCCGAAGCACAAGTCGAAGCCGCCGAATCACGCGCAATGGCCGATCCGCAGCGCCGTTTCGACGCGCAAGCCGTCGCGATGCTGGAGCGCGCGTTGCGGGTGCAGCCGCAGCAGCAACGCGCCCGTTGGTTCCTCGGTATCGCGCAGCGCCAGGCAGGCGAACACGCACAAGCCGCGGCGACCTGGCAACCGTTGCTCGCACAAGTCGATGCGAAAACGGCCGCCAGCCTGCGCCCGCAGATTGACGCTGCGCGCAAGGCTGCCCGATTGCCACCGTTGTCGGCGACGGATGCAATCGCAATCTCCGCAAACGCGCTGACGGTCGAAGTGTCACTCGATCCCGGTTTCGCATCACGCGTGCGGCTGGATGGTAATGCCAGCATCTTCGTGATCGCCAGGGTTCCCGGCGGGCCGCCGATGCCAGTGGCCGTCGAGAAGCGCAGCGCGCGGGAACTGCCCCTGACCGTGACGCTCGACGACAGTGATGGTCCGATGCCGACGCAGAAACTCTCAACTCTGAAGGAAGTTGAGGTGATTGCTCGCCTGACATCGAGTGGAAACGCGATGCGCCAGGAAGGAGATATTGAATCCGCACCGGTGCGGGCCACGTTGCCGGCAGCGCAAACCATCGAACTGACCATCGGCACATTGCCTTGATGCGTTCGCCGGAGCGCCTCCCAGGCGCGATCGAGCGTCCCGGTAAAGTCATCGCGCCTGAGAGGCACTCCCACGAACAGCGCAGCTACACTATTTCGCATGACCGAATTCATCCCCCCCGGCACCAACTTCTTCAACCTCCCCTCGCCATTTGCGATGAAACGTGGGGGTACGTTGCACGACGCACGCGTCGCCTACGAAACCTGGGGCACGCTCAACGCTGCGCGCGACAACGCGATCCTCATCGTGACCGGCCTCTCCCCGGACGCGCACGCAGCCGCGAATGACGCGAATCCCGAGGCGGGCTGGTGGGAAGGGATGCTCGGCCCCGGCAAGCCGATTGACACTGACCGCTGGTTCGTGATCTGCGTTAATTCACTCGGCAGTTGCAAGGGATCCACGGGACCGGCATCGGTCAATCCCCACACCGGCGAACTGTACCGGCTGGATTTCCCGGAACTTTCCGTCGAAGACGGCGCGGACGCTGCGTTTCATGTCGTGCGCGGCCTTGGCATCGAACAGCTTGCCTGCGTGGTCGGCAACTCGATGGGCGGCATGACCGCGCTCGCGTACCTGCTGCGCCATCCCGGCGCGGCGCGCACGCACATCAATATTTCCGGCGCCGCGCGCGCACTGCCGTTTTCGATCGCGATCCGCTCACTGCAACGCGAAGCGATCCGCCTCGATCCGGCATGGAACAACGGCCGTTACGACGACTCTTCCAATTACCCGGAAAGTGGCATGCGCATGGCGCGCAAGCTTGGCGTCATCACCTATCGCTCGGCGCTGGAATGGGACGGCCGCTTCGGACGTGTGCGATTGGAGTCCGACCGGCGCGATGGGGAGGATCCGTTCGGCCTCGAATTCGAAGTCGAGAGCTACCTCGAAGGCCACGCGCGCCGCTTCGTACGCCGCTTCGATCCTAACTGCTACCTCTATCTCAGCCGGTCGATGGACTGGTTCGACCTGGGCGAAACCGTCGGCGGCGACGTGATGAACGGCTTGGCGCAGATCACGCTCGACAAGGCGCTGGCGATCGGTGTCCAGACCGACATCCTGTTTCCCCTGCAGCAGCAGCAGCAGATCGCCGACGGCCTGCGCGTGGGCGGCACCGATACCAGCTTCGTGCCGCTGGAATCACCGCAAGGCCACGACGCCTTCCTCGTGGACATCGAACGCTTCGGACCCGCGGTCAGGAGTTTCCTGAACGCTGTCTAGTCTGGCCTGCCTTTCATAGGAAGCGATCAATCATTTCCGTGGTGCTGCATCGTTTGCCGGCACCCTGCGACACAAGGCCGTAAAATCGCCCCCATGACGACCGACGCTCATCCCGATCCTGCCTGCTGCCCGAATCTCGATTTCCCGGGCCACGACAAATTCATCGCGGCACTGGATATGGCAGTCGCCAGCGGCGACGAGCACGCGATCACCGCGGCCCTGCGCAACACTTTGTGCGCACTGATCCGCGATCCCGAAGTGCATCTTCCGGCCTGCGTCTACGACCCGATCGAGGACCATTACGCGCGCCGCGAGATCTATCGCAGCGAACGGCACGGCTACAGCGTCGTCGCCATGACCTGGGGGCCTGGCCAGGGCACACCGGTGCATGACCATTCCGGGTTGTGGTGTGTGGAAGGTGTCTGGGACGGTCAGCTGGAAATCACCCAGTTCGAATTACTGGAACGCGATGGTGAGCGGTTCCGTTTCCGCGCCGCCGGCGGCATGCAGGCCGGTCCGGGCAGCGCCGGCAGCCTGATCCCGCCGCACGAGTACCACACCATCGGCAATGCCAGCCAGGAGGCCGTTGCCGTTTCCCTGCACATCTACAAGGCGCCGATGGAGTGCTGCAGCAAGTTCGTCCCGGTCAGCGGCGAATGGTTCGTACGCACGGACAGCACGCTGGCGACCGACGAGGCGGCTTGATGCTGTTCCCTTCTCCCTTCAGGGTGAGGGGCCGCGCTTGCCAGCCATCGGAACGCGCGACACTGATTGCCTGACGCTGTGCGCGAAGGCCGGGGCGTCGAGCGAGGTGCCGAAGACGAATGGGCGGGAAAACAACTTGCCAGTGAAATGCACCTCGCAATTTGAAAGCTTGCGCCCTCATCCGCACCCGACTAAAGCACTCCATGGCAGGCTCTTCGGGCACCGTTTCCGAAGGGAGAAACAACAAGGTTTCGTGAAGCCCTTCATCCATCCGCTATAATTTCGCGCATGCCGAAGTGGCGGAATGGTAGACGCAGTGGATTCAAAATCCACCGCCCTTAAAAGCGTGGGGGTTCGAGTCCCCCCTTCGGTACCAGAACAGAGAGCCCGGTCTTACGGGCTTTTTTTTTGCGCATACACACGTGAAGCGTCGTTCATCCGATTGCACTTGGCATATATGACGTTCACATCGAGTGCACGCGAAATTCTTACATTGGCCTCGTTGCGACCTCTTCATGATCTCTTCAAAAGTCGCACTCCGCGAGCAGGACCCCAATGCAGTCGAAACTTCCATCATCGCTCGCTGCATGCACGAACAAGTTCGTTTCCATCCACGATTCGAGGCAGGACACGTGATGGGCGAAACCGAGATCGACGCGGCCATCGAAGAACTGGAAGCCGAGATGGAGCATCTGCAGCAGCGGCATAGCGGCATGTTCGCGTTCGCCAATGCCTGGGCGGAGCGTTACGACGCAATCATCGAGCGTGTTCCCGCGCCCCTGCGCGCATCCGCCGAAAAACGCCTGCATCGTGTGGGCGTCCGCTGGGGCTTGGCGTCCGGGATGCGATTAACCGGGCAAATGCCTGCCATCGAATTTCCGGCGTGACACGGCAGGGCTAATGACACGCATGCGCAGTCATTTTCACGTGGCCGCAGCAGAACTCAATCATGCACTCCAAACCCGCTGCAGGCGGGCTTTTTCATGCCCGTATTCCCACTTCCGTCCGCCAACGCATGACTGCGCCACCTTGATTCCACGCCGTGGGATGAAGCCGGGACAGGACGCGAATGCAAGGCACCGCCACAGGAGGGTCTTCATCACGACACGTTGTGCAGGTGGAAGTGGACACTGTGACGGTAAACACCACCCACTCTGCCGACAACGCCATGGAGTGCAGGCGCCTGACCTGCTTGAATTTCATCGCTGAGAATGCCTTCCCCTGCGTCAGTGCGAAAGAAGCGCTGAGCCACGGCAACTTCTTGGTCGTACAGGCGTGCACTGAAAGCGTTGCGAACAACTTGATGGAGGCCTCTTGATCACCGAAATCCCGCCCAGAAGCGGCGTCGCCTTTGAATTGAAATGTGGCCAACGGCTCAAGGTCATCGACCCGCAAGGCGAACAGGTCGCCGATCTGCTGGCCTTTGGCAAAGGCGACGCGGGCGAAGCCTTGTCCTCGGGCCGCAGCATCGATTACGCGAGCAGGATCTATCTCACCACCGGGGATAGTCTTTATTCGAATCGCAGCAACGTGCTACTTGAAATCGTCGAGGACACCGTGGGCCGGCATGATTTCCTGCTCACGCCCTGCTCGGCGGAAATGTTTCGCATCCTTTATGGCGACGAGCAACCGCACCGCGGCTGTTTTGGCAATCTTGCAGCCGCGCTCGCGCCACATGGCATCGCCGCCGACCAGATCCCGGTCGCGTTCAACATCTTCATGAATGTCCCGGTCGATGGCGTCAGCGGCATGCTCTCGGTCAAGCCGCCGCTGAGCAGACCGGGCGACTACATCGTGTTCGAGGCGAAGGCCGACCTCATCATCGGGCTGACCGCGTGTTCGGCCGGACAGTCCAACAATTTCAGCTACAAACCCATCCATTACGACATCCTGGATGGCGGTTGATGGTGGCTGATCGCCTCGCTGTTGCGCATGCCGGACGCGCTGCGCACGCCCGCAACGTCGGCCGCTTCGAGCAATTGCCGAAATGGCTCAACCTGATTCCGATGGTGCTGCAGTGGCTGTGGCTTGGCATGCGACATGGCAGTGTGACCCTGCCATCCGCGGCCAATCCGCACATCACCGCCGGCGGCTTGGTGGGCGAAGGCAAGCTTGAATATTTCAAGCTGATGGGGCCACTGGCGCGCGCGGCGACGGCCGAACATATCGGCGTGCGCATCGAGGAAACGACTGGCGCGGAAGATGTCATCGATGCGATGCACGCTGCCGGCCTGCGATTTCCAATCGTGGTCAAACCCGATCTCGGCTGGTGCGGTCATGGCGTCCGCAAGATCGACGACAGCGATGCGCTTGCGCACTACCTGGCCTTTTACCCGACCGGGCAGATGCTCGTACTACAGCGTTACCTTGCGGAAGACGGCGAAGCCGGGCTCTTCTACATGCGTCACCGCGATGAAGTCACGGGTCGCTTGATTGGCGTATTGCTGCGCCATTACCCGCGTGTCGTCGGCAACGGCCACGACACGGTCGCGGTATTGATCGCGGAGGATGCCCGCCTCAAGCGCGCGACCGGCAGTCGTCTGCATGAGTGCCAATGCGATCCGGAATATGTGCCAGGTACTGGCGAAAAGGTACGGCTTTCGACCATCGCATCGACCCGCGTCGGCGGGTTGTACGAGGATGCGACGGCTGCCGTGACGCCTGCACTGACCGCGCGTGTCGATGCGATCGCACGCGACATGCCCGACTTCCACGTCGGCCGCTTCGACGTGCGTTACAGCACGCTGGATGCGTTGCGCGCCGGGGAGTTCACCATCATGGAAGTCAACGGCGCAGGCTCTGAGGCGGTGCACGCCTGGGATCCGAAATACACCATCGCGCAGGTCTACGGCATCGTGTTCGCCAAACAGCGGGCGTTGTTTCGCATCGCGGACGCGAACCGCCGCGCGGGCCACCGCCCCATCGGCATGCGCGCGCTCGCGAGGCTGCATCTGGCGCAGCAGAAACTCATGGCGCGTTATCCCCCGTCAAATTGACTCTGCTCCAATGCAGATGCGACGCGTGCGTGCGCAAGCACGGCAATCTGCTTACGGTCGCTGTTCTGCGACAGCGCCAGAGGTGGATGGAACACCAAGCGCAACTGCGCACCCTTGCCTCGCATGAATGCCCACAAATGGGGTGCCAGCGTCATATCCCTGTAATACGCGTAGGCATCACGATCGGCGAGTTTGTTCGCCGAACATCCGTCAACGGCACGCAGATCAATCGTGAAAGGTTGGATCTTCAATCCTTTGTCCAAGTGAGGTCCCAGCACTGAAAACAGGCTGGATTTGAACGGTAGAACTTGCTCGCCCGCCGAACTCGTTCCCTCCGGGAATACAATGAGATTGCGTCCTTGTTCCAGCATTGCGTCGATCTGTGTCATCACCTGCGCCGCATCGCGTCGGTCGCGGCTGATAAAAACCGTGCGCTGCAGCATCGCCAGCCAGCCGAAGACCGGCCAACCACGCATCTCGCGTTTGGCGATGAAACTTCCGTGCACCACGCTGCCGACCACCGGGATGTCGAGATACGACAGGTGATTGCCGGCATAAACGGTGAGCCTGTCATCGACCGGTTGCCCTTCGACGACGACTTCGATGCCGAGCACCCCGCATACCGCGCGATGCCACAGCTGCCCCCAACGCGCGGCGGCGCTTTCCCACTTCATCAGCAGTAACAGCGATTGCGTCGGTAGGATCGCGACGACCAGCAAGGCAAAAGCGATCAGCTTGAGAGCGGCGCGGAGATCAGGCATGCGCGGTGTCAGACACGCCCATCAGCAGACACGCTCTCATCAGACAACTTCATCGAGGATCGCGGTATCGTTTCGCGCTACATCGCGCAGTTTCAGCTGGCCTTCTCTCTCGTAATGGCGGACGTATTTCGCTGCCAGGTCGGCCGTAGGCAGCACGATGCAGACATCGATCGTATTGAACTGCCGGTCGATGCAGGCGCCTTCGCCCACGCTGGCGCCCAGCCGCAGATAGCCACGAATCAGTGGCTCCATAGCTCGGATGGCGCGCACGGGATCGGTCTCATCCTGCGGCAAACGGTTCATCGAAATTAGATTTTCCCCGATCGCCTTTGGCCGCAATTCCGGTTGCGCCAAGTGATGGTGGTGCAGATAAGCGAGCGCTTCCGCGACTGGAGCGGCATCGGTGCCACGGAAACTCGCACAACCGAACATCAAGTCGATGCGATGCTCAGCCACGTACTGCGCCAGCGCCTTCCACAAGGATTGCAGCACTGACCGGCCGCGATATTCGCGCAACACGCATGAGCGACCCAGTTCCAGCAGGCGCATATCGGCGTGATGCAACAATCGTGAAATATCGAACTCACGCGTGCTGTAGAACTCGCGCTTCGTGTGATCACCTTCACTGCGCAGCAGGCGGTAGTTCCCCACCACGCCGCAATCGATGCCCGCTGCGGCCCGTGCGTGGTCTATGACGATCAGATGCTCAGTGACCTGGTCGAACGCCTCCGCATCGCGCTCATCTGACAGCGCCACGGCGTCGGGAATCGCGCCCCATTCCTGGTAAAACACCTTGTACCGCAACCGCTGCGCCGCGCGGACTTCTGCAGCGGTGGCGGCGAGCCTGACGGAAATGGCGAGGGAATCTGGCATCAGGGAATCCCGAAGCAGCGAATGGCGACTGTTTACCAGAAGAAGATGGCGAAGAGTGTGTGGTTCAAACCGGGCCGGTGAGTACGGTTTGATCGCAGCCACGAAGTGGCGGAGAGAGTGGGATTCGAACCCACGGTGGTATCGCTACCACGCCGGTTTTCAAGACCGGTGCCTTAAACCGCTCGGCCATCTCTCCGTAATTTTCTAGCCATCATTCCCGCGAAGGCGGAAAT
>JALYOU010000257.1 GCA_030856725.1 Pseudomonadota bacterium | reverse complement strand
GCTCGGCGCTGGTCGAAGGCACTTGCAGCTGCGGCGCGGCGGTGGCGCGTTCGGGCAGGCTGCGCGCGCGCACCGCGGGGAGCGGACGCGGCGCTGGGGGAATATCCGTAGGCTGCTGCGTGATCTGCGGCACGGCGATCTCGCGCGGCGGCACATCGCGCTGGATCGGGCGCACCGGTGCAAGCGGCCTCGGGGTGGGAATGTCCACGATCCGCGTGCGCAGCTGCGGCACGGTTACCTGTGCCTGCGGCGCGTCCACAGTGCGCTCGCGCGGCGGCGGCAGGCGGAAGGTCGGTTCTGGCGCATTGGACTGCGTGACCTGCAACGGCTGCTCGGCGGCGGGCGCGGGGTCGATGTCCGCAATACGCGGGACTTCACGCTCGGGCAGTGGCTCGGCCGGCGCATCGAGCGTGGTGGCGTCGGCCTGTTCCTGCGTCAGTTGCGGACGCTGCGACTGCGCCGCATCGGGCGTCGTCACGGCAGGCGCGGCTTCCGAGGGGGTTGGCTCCGGATCGGGCGCCGGCGATGGCGGCCCGCCGCCTTCCTCTTCCGATGTACCGATACCGACCAGCTGCACGCGCACCTGCTCGCCTTCGGGTTGCGCGACCGCCATGAAGCGCAGGTACATCAGGTACAGCAGCATCACGGTGAAAAACACATGCACGATCAGGCTCAGCACCATGGCCGACCAGCGCAGCCAGCGCTCGTCGCGCACCGGCGGTTGCCAGTGCTGCCGCCATAACGTACTGAAGGCCTGCCAGCGATTGAGCTCGATCGCGCGGCGTGGCGGCGATGCCAGCTCCCGCTGCATCAGGATGGCGACGATCGATTGCGCTGTCGCGCCCGTCACCGCACCAGCACGTTCCTGCAGCGATGCCAGCCATGCCGCCCAACTCGGCGGGAAACCGGTTTGCGCTTCAGGGCGAATCGAACGCAGCGTGCGCCGGTTCAACAGCGCCTGCAGGAGTTCAGCCGCGGAAAACACGCGTCGGATGTCTCTTTATGCGGACGCGTCGCGGGCGATGTAAGGCGCGGCGCCGGTGTCGTGATCGGTGGCGTCGCGCACCGCGGTCACGCCGGTCACCTTCTCCAGCAAGGTCTTCTCGATCCCCTGTTTCAAGGTCACATCCGCCATCCCGCAACCTTGGCAACCGCCGCCGAAACGCAGAACGACGACACCATCGCTGGTCACTTCCTGCACCGAGACATGGCCCTTGTGCTGTGCCAGCTGCGGATTGATCTCGTGCTCCACGATCCAGTGCACCCGTTCGACCAGCGACGCTGATTCCGCCGGCACCTCGCCCTTGATCTTCGGCGCACGGATCTGCAGCTGCCCGCCCGTCGCCTTGTTCTCGTAATCGATCTCGGCGTTGTCGAGATATTTCACACTGGCCGCATCCAGCCACAGCGTGAAGCCTTCGCAATCGATCGCCCACTCGTCGCCCTGCAGGTCGCGCTGTTCGGCGAACTCGAGGCGCACGTCAGCCTTGGGCGTGCCCGCACCCACGGCGGCAAGTTTCACGCCCAGGCCCGGAATCTCCTCGCGTTCGAGAAGCTTGCGGAAATGCGTCTGTGCAGATTCGGAAATATTGATCATGATCGTCTTGAGAAACTCGATAAGCCGGTGAAGATAACCATCGCTGCAGCGACGACACACGTGAGTAACAAACTATGTGGAGCGACTTACGTCTCTCCCACGCCCGATTGCCAGCTCAGGTGGTATTGCTGCTGGACGCCGATTTGGCAACCACACACGTGGGCGTATTCTAGCGATCCATCGTCACGCTCCGTTCGCGCCAGCCTGCCGTGGCGTGAACGGCAGGTGTCATTTTGTTAGGAGTTCGTAATGTCCGACCTCATCCCCCTCGCCAATGCCCATTGCATCGCGCGCAAAGGCTCCGAATTCAAGCTCACCTCAGCGCGTATCCGTGAGCTGCAGCCGCAGGTGCCGGGCTGGGACCTGGTCGAAGACGGACGCGCCCTCAGCAAGACCTTCAAATTCAAGGACTACTACCGCACCATGTCATTCGTGAACGCCCTCGCCCATATGGCCAACCGCGAGGACCACCACCCCGATCTAGGCGTGCACTACGACCGTTGCGTGGTGCGGTATTCGACGCATGACGTCGGAGGGCTGAGCGAGAACGATTTCATCTGCGCGGCGAAGGCGGATGGATTGCATGACGAAAAATAAAAAACCGGATTGAAGCTCTATCTGGTTTCGTCCACAGCGCTAGGCCGGCGGGACGCTCGATTGACTCAGCCGGTTTCTGTGCATCGAAACCTCGACCACATGCTCTGTCCGGTCGTCGCGCAAGGGAATGACGAATCCAGCTTGTTCCACGCCATCGATCGACATGCTCGAATCCGATTCCTGCTGCCGCACACGGATGCGATAGACCGTCTCGCGATACCGGTAATGGATGGTGTACTCCGGCCAGTTGTCAGGAATGCACGGCACCAGCCGCAGCGTGTCGCCTTCGCGGCGCAAACCCAGTAACGACTCGACGGCCAGTCGATACATCCAGCCCGCCGAACCGGTGTACCAGGTCCAGCCGCCGCGCCCGACATGGGGCGGGACTGCGTACACGTCGGCAGCGACGACATACGGTTCCACTTTGTAGATCGCGATGTCTGCGGCGCTGCGGCCGTGGTTCACGGGGTTGATGAGGCGCATCAACTCCCAAGCGCGCTCGCTGTCGCCGAGTTCAGCGAAGGCCATCGTGGCCCAGATGGCGGCATGGGTGTATTGACCACCGTTCTCGCGCACACCGGGGACGTAGCCGCGGATATAGCCGGGGTCCTGCGTGGTCTTGTCGAAAGGAGGATCAAGCAGTTGGATGAGTCCGGCATCGCGGCGCACGAGGTGTTCGTTGAGCGACGCCATCGCCTGCGACGTACGCGCCGGGTCGCCTGCACCCGACAGCACCGACCAGCTCTGCGCAATCGAATCGATCCTGCATTCATCGCTCGCTGTGGAACCCAATGGCGCGCCGTTGTCGAACCATGCACGCCGGTACCAGGCACCGTCCCACGCATGCTGTTCAAGATTCACACGCATCTGCTCGGCCGACGCGACGCAGCGTTCGGCGAAGGCCGAATCGTTGTGGTCGCGCGCCACGGTCGAAAACTGCGTCAGCACGTCGTACAGGAAGAACCCGAGCCACACGCTCTCGCCGCGGCCGCCCTCGCCTACCCGGTTCATGCCGTCGTTCCAGTCGCCCGTCGCGATCAGCGGCAGGCCGCGTTCGCCAAGCGCGGACAATCCACGTTCCAGTGCGCGCACGCAGTGCTGGTACAGGGTTTCGCGCAGCGATGAGCGCGTGGTCAGGTCGTAATACGACTCCTCGTCGTGATTCACCGGGCGGCCTTCGATATAGAACACCTGTTCGTCGAGCACGCCAGCGTCTGCCGTAGCCTGCACATAGCGGCACGTCGCCAGTGGCAGCCACAGGTAATCGTCGGAGCAACGCGTGCGCACGCCGCGATCCAGCGGCGGATGCCACCAATGCTGCACGTCGCCTTGCGGGAACTGGTGTGCGGCACTGAGCAGCAGGTGCGCGCGGGCGCGTTGCGGCTCGACGTGCACCATTGCCATCGTGTCCTGCAACTGGTCGCGGAAGCCATACGCACCGCCCGACTGGTAGAAACCACTGCGCGCGAGATAACGGCAGGCGATGGTCTGGTACATCAGCCAGCCGTTCACCAGCACATCGACGCTGGGCTCGGGGGTTTCCACGCGCACCGCGCCGAGCGTGCGATGCCAGTACATGCGCACCGTGTCGAGCGCGTCGTAGGCAGCTTGGGTACCACGCATTTTCTTCGCCAGTGCGACCGTCTCGCCCCAGCCGTGACCGAATCCAAGACGGAAGATCGCTTCCGATGACTGACCCGGCTCCAGGTCGATCGCGACCTGGATCGCTGTGCAGGGATCGAGGCCGACGCCGAGCTTGCCTGACAGGCGTTCGCGCGACAGCGCGTCCGGATTGGCGGGCGTGCCGTTGCGCCCGAGGAACTCGGTGCGGTCCCCGGTGATGCCGCGTGCCTGTGCGGCCTCGTCCTGCCTGTCGCCGTCGAAGCCATCGGTATCGAAGAACGCAACCCGCCCCTCAAACTCGCTGTTGTAGGGGTTGCGTGCGAGCAACACCTTGCTGTCGCCGTCGATCTCGGTCACGACATGCATCTGCGTTTTCGCATGCAGGTCGCCGAGGATCCATTCGACATACCCGGTCGCGGTGATACGGCGCGGACGGCCCGACACGTTGCGCAGCTTGAGCACGCTGAACTTCACCGCTGCCTTCTGCGCGACGTAAACCCACAGCTCACTGGCGATGCCGTCCTCAACGTGTTCGTAGACGCTGTAGCCGAAGCCATGCCGCGTGCGGTAATCGCCTTCGCCACGACAGGGCAACGGCGTGGGCGACCATATCTTGCCGGTGCCCTCATCGCGCAGGTAGAAGGCTTCGCCGCCCGTATCGCCTACCGGATCGTTGTGCCAGGGCGTCAAGCGGAATTCATGCGCGTTCTCGCCCCAGGTATAGCCGGGCGAACTTTCGCTGAGCACGCAGCCTAGATCCGCATTGGCAAGGACGTTGCACCATGGCGTCGGCGTGGTTTCGCCAGCAGCGAGGTGGACGATGTACTCGCGGCCATCGGGTGAGAAGCCGCCGTGTCCATTGTCGAACAGCAGGGTGTCGCTGTCGGCGCCGGCATCGAATGGCCATCGATCGGCTGCGGGATGCGCATCCGTTGCGGGCATACCGTGCACGTTATTTGTGGATCCAATGTCATCGGCTGCAGACGTCATCAACTCGTACTGCGTAGGCACCGGCACCAGCAGTGGAATGGCAGGCACAATCGGCGGCCGCTTGCTGATCTGCTCGGACAACTTGCCACGCGCATCGCTGATGAGCACGCGCGCCACCGATTGCAACAGGATGCGATCCTCCTGCGCGAGCTGCTGCGCAGGCCGCACATAAATACCACCGGGACGGTCAAGCACATTGGCTTCGATCCCGGCCGCGATCAGGCCCATGATCTGGTCCTGCAACTGTTGCCGGTAACCGGCCTGATCCTCGTTCCAGATCACCAGGTCGACGGTCAGCCCCTTCAGCCGCCAGTACGCGTGCGCCTGCACCAGCTGGCGTACCAGTTCGATGTTGGCGGCATCGGCGATCTGCAGCAGCACGATCGGATGGTCTCCGGAAATTCCCTGCCCCCACAGCCCCGACTGCCCGCGCCTGTTCTGCAGCAGCACCGACGGTTCCGCGCGCATCGCCGGATGCGCGTAGAGGATCAAACCGGCGAGCCGCTCGTACAGTTGCGCATCGGATTGCGTCGCATTGATCTGCCGGCGAACCACTTGGCTATGGGTCCATGCCAGGTCGAACACGCGATCGGCCAGATGCCGGTCGCGATATTTGTCGATCAAGCCTGCCGACTCGTCGCGCGTCGTGCCGACGCCGGACACCATGTCGATGTTCGCCGTCTGCCCCGGCTGCAGTGTGATGCGCGCACGAATCGCGACGATCGGGTCCAGCACCGAACCCTCTGAATTGGACAGCGCGCGGGCGCTGGTCAATGCATCGGGATGTCGCAACGTGTTGCCGCGCCCGATGAAACGCGAGCGATCGGTCTCGTACGAAATCTCGTCGATATCGGCGTCGTGCACAGCCAGCAGGTGAAACAGGCTGGGCGTGTGCTCGTCGTGCGCGCGCGGCCTGCGCTTGCACATGATCGCTTGCTTAGAAGGCACCAGTTCGGTCTGCACGAACAGGTTGCTGAAGGCCGGATGCAGTTCGTCCGATGCCGCCGGCGCCATCACCACCTCGGCGTAGCTGGTGACTTCGATGCTGCGCGCCGCGCGCGACCGGTTGGTGATGCGCAGGCGGCGCAGCTCGATGTCGTCCTCGGGCGAGATGGCGATTTCGGTATGCATCTCGAAGCCGTTCTTGCGGCCGCGGAACTCGGCCTTGGCGTCCGAGAAAATCGCTTCTTGGTTTTCGACCTCCACCGCGCACGGCTGGTATGTGGTGGACCAGTACTCGCCGCTGGCGACGTCACGCAGGAAACAGAAACTGCCCCAATGATCGCGCGTGCCGTCTTCGCGCCAGCGCGTCACCGCCATCTCGCGCAGGCGGCTGTAGCCGCCGCCCGAGGTGCTGAGCATCACGTGGTAGCGGCCGTTGGACAGCATCTGCACAGCCGGGCGTGCGGTATGCGGCGTCTGGAAGATGCGCAGTTCGGTTTCCACGACTGGGCTTGCCGTGGAGGCGCCGGCGACTTCGGCGGCATGCGGATGGAACGCGCCGGTGCGCGGAATGCGTTCCTGCAACAGCAGCAGCGTTGCCTGGAATTCGGGATCGGCGACAAAGCGTTTCTGCATTGGCTGGTCGCGCAACAGATACAGCAGCGACAACAGGCCCATGCCCTGGTGATGCGCCATGAACGAACGGATCAGCGCATGGCTCTGGCCACGCGGCAAGCGCGACGGCGTGTAGTCGATCGCCTCGTACATGCCGTAGCGGCCAGAAAAGCCGTCATCGGTCATCTGACGCAGGTTGTCGCAGGCGGCATCGGGGTCCGTCATCAGCGCCATCATGCTGGCGTAGGGCGCGATCACCAGATCCTGTGCCAGTCCGCGCTTGAGTCCGAGGCCGGGCACGCCGAACGCCCGGTACTGATAATTCATGCGGCCATCGACGATGTTGTAACCGGATTCGGAAATGCCCCATGGCACGTTGCGCTGGCGGCCGTATTCGATCTGGCGTGCGACGGAATGCCTGGACGTCTGGTCGAGCAGCGTGCCTTCGTAGCTCGGCATTACCAGCTGCGGCATCAGGTACTCGAACATCGAGCCGCTCCATGACAGCAGCGTGGGGTCGCCATCGACTTCGGTCAGCAACCGGCCGAGCGCGAACCAGCTTTCCTGCGGCAGCTGCCCCTGCGCGATCGCGACGAAGCTGGCCAGGCGCGCTTCCGATGCCAGCAGGTCGTAGTAACCCTGGTCGATACGCTGGTCATCGACGTTGTAGCCGATCGACAACAGGCGCCGCGCGCGGTCGTAGAGAAATTGATAGTCGGCCGACGCACAGTCGCGCGCGGCGTCGGCCAGCCGCTCGAGTTCGATGATGCGTTCGCGCGCGTGGTCGATGGCGATGGCCAACTGTTCCCTTAGCGCGGGCTCCGCATCCTCGGGCGGCAGCAGGTCCGCGACGTCGTTGAGCAGCGGGATGCCTTGCTGCAACGGCGATGGCATCCCGGTGCCGGCAGCGTCGCGCAGCCACGGCGCGAACCAAAGGAGCTCGTCGAGCGCTGCCGTGCATTGCATCAGCAACTTTTCGGCCCAGATTTCTGCTTCGCCATTCCCGCCAACCCGGGGGCGCTCCTTTACAGCCGAAGCCTGGTCATCCATGGACTTTGGTTCTTCGGTTGCGGAATGCGAACTCACGGGGATCCCGTCTCGCTCCTGAGCTTGTCGAAGAATGTTGCCTGCATGCCGGGCAAGCTCTTCAAGCCGCGACACCGCGGCCTGCAGATTCGCCGGTGGCGCTTCCAGCGTTTCCGCCAACGCTTGGCGAAACGCCTGCAACGCAGCATCGGCAGACACGTCGCCGCGGCTTTCCACTACAAGCGCAACGGTATCGGCGAGCCCTTGGAATGTGGACGGCGACAACAACGGCGCCTCGCACAGCGCAAGCAGACCTTGGCGCAGCGTCAGAAGATGACCAGCGAGATTGCCGCTGTCCACGCTCGAGACATAACGCGGGTGCAACGGTTGCAGGGTTTCGGTGTCGTACCAGTTGTAGAAATGCCCGCGATGGCGCGGCAAGGTCTGCAGCGAGCGCAGCGTGTTCGCCGTGCGCGCGATCGTGCCGCCGACGGTGACGTATCCGAAATCGTAGGCAGACAGATCGGCCAGCAGCGACAACCCGATATTCGTGGGTGATGTGCGCCTCGCGACGGTGTGCGTGGGATGCTCCTGCACGTTGTCCGGCGGCAGCCAGTGGTCGGCCTCGGTGACATAGGCCTCGAAGAACGACCAGGTGCGACGCGACAGCTTGCCGAGAAAGCGCAGCTGCTGCGCAGACAATTCGGCATGCCTGCGCGCAGGCGTCAGACTCAGCCACCACATCAGCAGCGGCGACGCGAACCAGAGTGCCAGCACCGGCAACGCGACCCAGAACGCGTCCGGGCGCATGCGCAACACGGCAAGCCCGGCGGCGATGGCGAACGCCGGCGCGAACCACATCGTCAGGATCGACGCCGCGAGTCCACTGCCGAGCGTGCGTTCGACTTCGCTCGATGGGCTCCATTGCAGCATGCGGCGACGTGACACGAGCATGCGCCACAGCGTCCGCACGATCGCGTCAAGGCTGTAGAAGGCTTCGTAGGCGAGCGACGCGAGCGTCAACGGCACATGCGCGAAGGTGGTTGCCGCCGTCATCGACGCATGCCGCAGATGCGCATGCAGCGGCATGTCGGCCGGACGCTTGAGGAAGTCCATGACCGAAGCCAGCGCCGGTGGAATCACCAGGATCGCGAGCAGCCACAGCGTCCACGCCAGCGGGTGAGGCGACAGCAGCCAACCAGCCACCAGCAGCGCCGTCATGCTCGCGGGGACAAGACTCCTACGCAGGTTATCGAGCAGCTTCCCGCGCGACAGCAGGGAGAGCGGATTGCGCTCAGCGCGCGTATCCAGCCGCGGCACGCGCGGCAATAGCCACGGCAGCAGCTGCCAGTCGCCACGAATCCAGCGATGGCGGCGCTTGACGTCCACCGCGTAACGCGAGGGGTAGTCCTCGTAGAGCTGTACGTCGCTGACCAGCCCGGCGCGCGCATAGCAGCCTTCCAGCAGATCGTGGCTGAGAATGCGATTGGGGGGCATGCGCTCGCCAAGCGCATGTTCGAACGCATCGACATCGTAGATGCCCTTGCCGACGAACGAACCTTCGCCGAACAAATCCTGGTACACATCCGAAACGGCACGCGTGTACGGATCGATGCCGGGCTCGCTGCCGTATAACCCCGCGTACGCCGAACGCGGCTGCCCGCTCATGCTGATGCCCACGCGCGGCTGCAGGATGCCGTAGCCGCGAGTGACCACGCCGCGTTTCTCGTCGAAGCGTGCGCGGTTGAGTGGATGCGCCAGCGTACCAACCAGTTCGTGCGCCGCATCGCGCGGCAGCTGCGTGTCGGTATCGAGCGTGATCACGTAACGCACGTTGGCGAGCACGTCGGTATCGCCAGCCACGCGCAGGAACGCATCGCGCGCGCCACCGCGCAGGTACGCATTGAGCGCCGCGAGCTTGCCGCGCTTGCGCTCCTCGCCCATCCACGTGTTCTCGCGCGCATTCCACGCACGCGGGCGATGGAAGAGGAAAAACCGATTGTTGCCGTCTGGCGCGTGTCGCGCATTGAGCGCATCGATCTCGCCCTGCGCCGCATCGAGCAGCGCGTTGTCTAGCGGCAGGGATTGCTCCGCAGCATCGAAGAAATCGGTCAGCAGCGCGAAGTGCAGGTGGTCGTGCCGGTTGGCGAAATAGCGCACCTCCAGCGCTTCGGCCAGCGCTTCCACCGCTTCGATGTCGCCGAACATGGTCGGCACCACGACAAGCGTCCGCGCATCAGCAGGTATGCCATCGGAGAAATCCAGGCGTGGCAGCGCCTGTGGTCGAATTGCGAGCGTCGCCACCCAGTTCACGACGCCGACCGCGAGCTCGCTGAAGGCAATGACGCACAGCAAACCAATGAACCACAGCAAGGCTGGTGCCTCGAGCGTGGGCCGCGCGTCGTGCAGGATGCCCCACGTAAACAGCGCCACGATCATCGCGCCCGGTACGGTGTACGCAAGCAGCGGCAGGCGCCGCGCGGTCTTGCGCACGCTGCGCGAGAATCCGCGCACGCCCAGCGCCTGTTCCAGCTCGCGACGGCCATCGTCGACCAGGTAATAGCCGACATGCGCGGCAATATCGCCGCCAGTCGCTTGAGGTTCGTGGTGGACCGACGGATCGCTCAGCGCTTCCAGTCCGTCGAATTCCGACTGCAATTTCGATTCGTTTTCTGTGTGCATGCCAGCGTGCGCCTGCGCGAGCTGCAGCACCTTCAGCGCGACCTCCAGTTCGGCCAGCTTGCCGCGCCGGGCAGTCAATTCCACGATGTGGCGATAACGATCGCGCGTTGCGAAATCCATGCGCCCGTAGGTACCGTCAGGATCATTACGCAGCGTGGCCTCGACCACGCTCATCGTCTCCACGAACTCGCGCCAGTCCATCATCGCGAGGAACCGCAGACTGCCGATGCTGTTGCTGACCGACACTTGCGCCGCGGCCTGCTGCTGGTTTTCGACCTGCACCATCTGTGCGATGGTCTGATCGCTCTCGGACAACCACTGTTCGATCCAGGTCAGCGGAAACGCGAGTGCCGAACTGTGCCCCTGCAACCGGCGCGCGAGTTCCGCCACGAATGAACTTGCCAGCGGCGGGCGTGAGCGCGCCATGTCGGCGATGACCAGCACCAGGTTCTTGGGGTCGTTCTCGGCGGTCTCGATGAGGCGATCCGCCCACATGTCGGCGGCATTGCGATCGACGCGATCCTCGATGAGCCGCGCGCTGATGCGCCGCAGGTTCTCGATCAGCGCCAGGCGCAGCATGATCGGGATCGCCCACAATTCGCCGAGATTCAACGGTGTGATCGTCTGGTACGCGGCGATGAAACGGCTGAGGCTTTCGGCATCCACGCGTCCGTCGCCATGCGAGATCGCATTCAATGCAAGGTCGTATACGCGCGGCAGGCCGGCGGAGGGCCCGGCGAGGAGTTTCGGCAATTCGCGGCTGTAATCCTTCGGCAGATGCCGGCGCGCGATACTGATCTGCTCCTCGATCAGGTAGATGTTGTCGAGCAACCACTCGCCGGCAGGCGTCAGACGGCGACTGGCCTGCGCCGCGGCGTTGAGGATGTCGCAGGCTCGGTCGAGGACATCCTGGTTGTCGCTGAGCCGCGCCAGCAACGGATCGGATTGCGCTTTCGTACCGATACGATGGCTACGCGCGAGCGCCTTGCCGTGCCGCACCATCTGTTCGGCGCTGAGCAGCTGCGCGAGCAGCGGTTGTTCGTCGTTGGAATCAGCGTGCGAGGCATGCGCCCCTGAAACCATGCGCTTCAGGCGCAGCCATGCGCGTAGTAACCGGTGTCGATTCCACTTCAAGCTGATATCCATGTCTCCGTCGTATGGACTGTCATCACGCCAAGCATGCGATCGCACGAGCGGTCCGGCAGGTTGGCATGCTGGTGATCGCGGAATCGTGAATCGCACGACGCGTTCCCTGCATCAATTGATGTCGCAGACTGCATGCCGGGATTATGGCGCGCCATTCGCGTTCGCAGCCATCAATGCCCACTGTGGCCTCAAAAATTTCAATCCAGGCAGTCGGTTGCCGGATGTGAGTCAATTCGCCAAGCCCCGTAAAGCAGAAGGCCCAGTCTTTTCGGGTTTAACCCCGAATCGGCTGAGCCTTCCTTGTCAGAGCTGTGGGCTTCTGGCTTGCGCCGTCTGCTTTTTCTCTGACGCTCGAACTGTATTCCCGTGACTGTTAATTCGATGTCAAGAAAGTGAAATTTTTCGCAGAGTTTCGCTTTTGTAGGAGCGGCTTCAGTCGCGAGCTCTTGCCTTGGATGCAAAATCATTCGCACGCTGTTGATTTAAAGGACGGAACGTGCGAATGAATGACTAACCTTCGGCTGTTTTAAAGCGCATCGCACTCGAAGCTCGCGGCTACAGTCGCTCGAACGTCCCGAAGGAGCCCTTGGGGACGAAAAGCCGGTGTCATGAAACTGTTCTGCTCCAAGGCCACCAACCACGCCCGTTGCGCGCATACCGGTCCGCCGCACGTTCAAAGCGATTGCGCACGCTGATGCCGCCACACAGCCCATACAACGGCAGGAACAAAGGGCCGAGCGCCATGTACTGATAGACGTGTGCGCGCTCGTGGTCGGCCAGCAGGATCGGCGGCTCGTGGCCATGGCCGGCGCGATGCGCATACGTCACACAATGCGAGTCCAGCGTATCGCCGGTGTGCAGGATGACGTTACCCAGCGTCAGCGCCCCACCCGGCCCCCACGGCCAGCCGTGGAACACGATGGCGAGATCGCGGTGGCTGACATGTGCGTGCGCGCCGAAGGCGAGGCCGATGGCGCCCGCCGTCAAACCGATGATGGTGTTCGGCGAGGTCCAGACCATGCCCAGCAAGCGCGCCACCATCAGTTTCCGCGATGTCGATGGCGATGGCATCGCCGCTGGACTCAATCGCTGCCTTCCGGCATCAGCAGCCACAGGATCAGGTAAACGATGATGCCCGGAAACGCGACCGAGACGATCGACAGGATCACGAACAGGATGCGCACCAGCGTCGAATTCCAGCCGTAGCGCTGGGCGATGCCGCCCAGGACACCGGCAAGGACGCGGTCGGTGGTGGAACGGGTGAAAGAGCGTTGCGTGTTCATGATGAGTAACCCTCGAGCCGCCATTCCCGCGGAGGCGGGAATCCATTCACCGCATCTTGCCAGACCTCTCAATTTTCTTTTTGATCAAACCTTTCGGGCATGGATTATGCGGCGCAACCTGCGGGCCATTGGCTGCGCGAATGTTCGCTCCGGCATCTTGCCTTCGCAGTCCCGCTCGCGGGAATGAGGGCAATCAGCTTGCCCGCTTCGCCAGCCACTCATGAATCGTCCCCGGCACTTCTTTCTGCGCGCGCCCGGATACGTAAATGCCGATGTGACCACCCTTGAAGCTGAGTTCGGTGTAATCGTCCGTGCCCACTAATCCTTTGAGGGCTTTTGATGCATCGGGCGGCACCAGGTGGTCCTGCTCGGCGAAAATGTTGAGTACCGGCATTTCGACCATGCCCAAGTGCACTTCGCGTTCACCGATGGTGATCCCGCCGTTGACGAAACCATTGGCCTGATAAAACTGCTTGATGAATTGACGGAACGCTTCGCCCGCCTGATCCGGCGAGTCGAAGATCCACTTCTCCATGCGCAGGAAATCCTCGATCGCCTTCTTGTCGTCGAGGATGTCCACCAGACCGACATATTTCTGCACGAACAGCCGCCACGGCTTCAACGTGAGGTAGCACATGTTCATCAGGTCGGCCGGCACGTTGCCGAGCGTATTGACGAACAGGTCCACGTCCATGCCCTGCGTCCAGTTGGAGAGCATGTTGTCGGGTGTGTGGAAATCGACCGGCGTGACCATCGTGATCAGATTGCGGATCTTCCCTGGGTGCAGGGACGCGTAACACAACGAAAATGCGCCGCCCTGACAGATGCCCAACAGGTTGATCGCGTCGAGCTTGAAGCTCTTGCGCAGATGATCCACCGCACCACCGAGGAAGCGCTCGATGTAATCCTCAAGCGTGAGGAATTTGTCGGAACGATCGGGATAGCCCCAGTCAATGACGTAAACATCCTCGCCGCGTTCGAGCAGTCCCTTGACGATGGAACGATCGGCCTGCAGGTCGACCATGTACGGCCGGTTGACCAGCGCGTAGCTGATCAGCAGCGGCACCTTCGCCGTCGCCGGTTTGTCGCCGATAAATCGATACAGCACCACCTTGCCATCGCGCCAGACTTCCTGCTTGGCCGTCGCGCCGTAGTTGACGTCCTCGACCTGCTTCAATGTGTCGAGTCCAGCGCCCAGCTTGCTCTGCATCCGCATCGCTTCGCCGGCGAGCGCTTCGGGGGTGAAATTGAGCGGGCCGTTCATCTCAACGTTTCCTCTGGCTGGTCTTCTTGGCAACAGGCTTCTTGCTCGCAGGCTTCTTGCTTGCAGGCTTCTTGCTCGCAGGCTTCCTGGCTGCGGGCTTTGCTGCCGACTTTGTCTTGGCTTGCACGGCCGCAGGTTTGGCGGCTTTTTTCGCAGGTGCAGGTGGTTTCGGCGAAGGTCGACGCGGCGCAGCAACCATCGGTTCTGGGGCGGCATCACGCAGGCGGTGCAAGGCGCGCTCGAGCTCGGCGATCTTGCGATGCGCGGAATCGACTTCGGTGCGGGTCGGCATGCCGAACGTGGCGCTGAGCTGTTCGATTTCCTGCTGCACGCCGGCGCGCACGCGCATCTGCGCATTGACCAGTTCGCCGTAAACCTTGCGGAATTCCGGCGACAACGCGATCCCGGCGTAGGATTCCTCAGCCGCATCGATCCACAGGTCGAACAGCGCACGCGAAGATGTCAGCTGGCGGCCCGGCTCCTCGCGTTCGGCGAGCTTGCTCTCGAACAGCTCGTACGCGCCCTGCGAAGCTTTCAGCATCAGGGCGTTGTAGGCGCTGGTCTTTTCCTGGTACTCGCCCTGCGCCCGCATCAGCGACTGGATGCGCTCCTGTTGCTCGCGCGCGTGTCCGAACGCAGGCAGCTTCAGCATAGATGCGCCCTCGCGGCGCCAGGCCTCGAGATACGGCGATGCATCCTCGACCCAGTGGTCCAGACCCTGCTGGCCCTGTCCGCGCATGCTGCGGAACATTTCCGGGAACGGATTCTCGCCGACGGCGCCAAGCGCTTTTTTCCATTCGCGGGTGATGTCCGCGGCGCTGGCGTTCTGGCCCGCGAACTGCGCGGCGACCTGCTGCATCTGGGCGTACCAGTTGCGCGTCTGCGCATTGAATTTTTCGACCGCGTCGTTGACTTCGCCACGCCCGCCGTGTGCGAGCTTGCTCCACCAGTCGACGGCTTCATTGAACCCGTGCGCGCCGGCATGAGGCGCAGACGGCGTTGCGCCGGTGCGCATCATGTCGCCCCACGTGGACCAGTATTGCCGCGCCAGCGATTCGAAATCGCCGGGCCATTGCGTGTTGGCAGCCATGAGTACTCCTGTTTTGCGCGGATGCTAGCACGCGCATGTTGCGGTGCAGCAGGGCGTCGGGCTTTTCAGAGTGGCGGCTTCAGCCGCCAGCTCTAGCTTTCTCAATGAACGCGAATCTAGAACTCGCGCTGAAGCCGTTCCTACGAAAGGCAGCGATCACCACTTCGGGATGCGCAGTGTCTTGCTGATCATCAGCGAGCCACTGATTGCGTACATCAACACCAGCGGATGCAACTGCCACGGGCCCAGATGCCACACACCGAACCACAGGTCACTGCCGATGTTCCCGCCATACGCCGCGATCGCCAGCACGATCACGATCAGCAGGCTGGTCGGGATCGGCGTGCCCTCGAAATATTTGACCTTGTCGTCGTCGCCCGCGAGTTGTTCGGCGGTGACGTTGTAACGCGCAAGGCGGCTTACGCCGCAGCCGACGAAGTACGACAACACGATCCAGTCCCACCCGCCCTGCAGACCGCAGGCATAGCCCAGCGCCGCGGGGGCGACACCAAAAGAAATCACGTCGGCAAGTGAATCCAGTTCACGACCCAGCGTCGATGCGACCTTGCGCCAGCGTGCGATGCGGCCGTCGAGGGCGTCGAAGATGAAAGCCAGGGGGATCAGCGCCATGCCGATCATCAGGTCGCGCACGCCGCCTTCCTGCAGGAACCGCATTGCCGCGAACACCGCACCGGTGCCGCAGAACGCGTTGGCCAGCGTGAACCAATCCGCCAGATGGAAATCGCGCAGCATGGAGAAATGGCGCTGGGGCATGGCGGCGTCCTGTGTGTGGTCGTACACAGAGTGCCAAATCCGGCGTGAAGCCGTTTTGTTCGTCATTCCCGCGCTGGCGGAATGACGTTAGAAGTGTTTCGCGATTCCGGAGCGCCCTACAGCGGAATCGCCATATTTGCAGCGGTTAGCGGCTTGTCCACACCACGTGGCACCGTCTCGATCACCGCATCGGCCGGCATTGCGGCGCCACTGTCCAAGTACGCCTCGACGCGATCAAGTGCTGCATACACGTACGGCAGCATCGGCACATAACGCGCGGCGTAGTCCGGCAGGCCGAGGAAGGCATCGAAGTGCTGGGCGTTGCTTACTTGCCAGTAGCGAACATCGCGCCCAGCGGCTTTGGCATGCGCAATGTAGGGGGTGCTGTTGAACGCCATCGGCACCAACCCGTCGTCAGTGCCATGCAGCACGATGATCGGCAGATCTCTACGCGGTAATGACGACGTGATTTCTGCGATGCCTTTGCGCACGCGATCTGCATCCGCGCCTTGCCCGTTCCACAATCCGCGCAGGCATTGCAGACCTTCATATGTCGCATCGGTCACTGCCAGCTTGCTATCGATGATGCCGACGCCTGCGCCCGGCGGAATGCCGCTGGCGTCGCTCCACCACGCGTTGCGCTCGGCAGCAGTGGCGCTGCGTCTGCTGGCATCGGGATTCTGCGCGCCGAAACCAAACCCGCACGGGTGCGCGCCCGCCTGGTAGCGGCCATAAGCCGAGGCATATGTCACCGCGACCGCACGCCACAGGTCGAAGCCAACGCTCAGTGCACCCGCGCGCAGCGCGCCGTCGGACCATCCATTCGCGCGCAGCTGGTCGTACGCCGATTTCGATTGCGCGGCGACATCGTTGCCTTCGACCAGGCCGGCGGTTTTCAGCGATGCACATCGCTGTCCCCACATGGGCGCGGATTGTGCAGTCACGGGCGGCTGCGGCAGGTTCTGCATATGCAGCAGTGCGCACGGCATCAACAAGGCCGCTTCGGTGGTGTAGTCGTACAAGGCACGGCTGCCGCGGCCCTCGACATGAATGTTGGGCTCACCCGCGACGACAGCATCGAGCCAGTCGCCATCAAGTTCGGCCGCACGCAGCGCCGCGCCGCCGCCATTGGAGATGCCGACGGCAATCACGCGCGTGTTGTCGAACGTGAAAGGTGCTGCATCGGGCAGCGCGGTATTCAACGAGTGCAGAGCGAATTCGGCTGTCTGCCTGACGTGGCGCCCCCAATCCGCTTCGGGGTTGTCCTGTGAATGCGCGTGCTTGAAGGCGATGCCGGAACCCGATGCTGCATCCGGCGCAAATGCGAGCGAACGATCGCGCTGGGCCGTGGCGCCACCGGCCGTGACGCCGACCTGCGCATCCAGATCGAAATAATCCGTGCCCGCGCCTTTGTCGGTGTATGCAACCGCACACCCTTTCGGCAGGCCCCATGCGCCCGCCACGGCGATCGCGCCGTAGATGCCGCGCGAACCCGATGACGCTGTCACCACGATGCATCGTTTGCGCGCATCGAAGGCATCCGGCAACTGCAACAGCACGCGATGCGGATGTCCCACCTCGGGCAATCGCGCGTACGCGTGGAATTCTCGCCCCGGCACGGCGACGGTGCTGCCATACAACGTGCCGTAGCCCCCGCCCGGCGCCAGATCGGCTATGCCGCGCCAGTTGGCCCACAACGCGCGACGGCGCAATTCGGCAGCCGTGGGATGCTCGGGATCGGCAAACGCGGGCGGGGCGATGGCTCGCAAACCGTCGAGGCCCAGTCCGCCCGTCAGCAGGTCGTCGTTGCCACGATGTTCGCTGACGCGCTGTGTGGTGAACATGGTCGATGATCCGGTCATGCCACGCGGTGCGTGGCCCGCGCAGGCGGTGAGCACGGCGGCGGCCACGCAGGTGGCAAGGGCATACAGGTGAAACGTGGAATATCGGGATGTTCGCATATGGCGACAATAACCAAGCCCGCCCGCACCGTCATCGTACCTTCGTACCAGTCTGCGGCCCGGCGGTTCCTGTTACGGTGATTCAATCCGACACATTGATCTATCGG
>JALYOU010000252.1 GCA_030856725.1 Pseudomonadota bacterium | reverse complement strand
GTGGCAAGACGCGGGTGATCGTGGAGAAGATTGCGCACTTGGTGCAGTCGGGTCGGTATCCGGCCAAACGTGTGGCGGCGATCACGTTTACGAACAAGGCGGCGCGCGAGATGCGTGAGCGGTTGGCACGGCGAATCAAAGGCGATGCGGCGGAAGGGCTGACGATTTCCACTTTTCACGCACTCGGCTTGAAGTTGTTGCAGATCGAGCACGCGAAGACCGGGCTCAAGCGTGGCTTCTCGGTGTTCGACAGCGACGACGGCACGGCCCAACTCAAGGATCTGATGCCGGGTGCAAAGCCCGACGCCGTGCAGGCGGCACAAAGTTTGATCTCGCGCGCAAAAAACGGTGGTCTTTCGCCGCAGCAAGCTCTGGATGCTGCCATCACCGTGCGCGAGCGCGAAGCCGCGGCGCTGAATGCGAAATACCAGGCGCGCTTGAGTGCGTTCAACGCCGTTGATTTCGACGATCTCATCCGCCTGCCGGTTGAACTGCTGGAAAACGACGCCGATAGCGCTCTGGCATGGCGCGAACGCATCGGCTACCTGTTGGTGGACGAATGCCAGGACACCAACGATGCGCAGTACCGCATGTTGAAGGTGCTGGCCGGCGACAAGGGCAACTTCACCTGCGTCGGCGACGACGACCAGAGCATCTACGCCTGGCGCGGCGCCAACCCGGAAAACCTGTCGCAGCTCGCGCGCGACTACCCGGCGCTGCAAATCATCAAGCTCGAACAGAACTACCGCTGCAGCAATCGCGTCCTGCGCTCGGCCAACGCGCTCATCGCCCACAACCCGCACGAGCATCCCAAGCAGCTGTGGAGCGCGCAGGCCGATGGCGAGCGCATCCGCGTGTGGGAATGCCGCGACAGCGCGCACGAAGCGGAAAAGGTCGCCGCCGAAATCCAGTTCCTGCAAACCGCGCGCGGCGCGCCGTGGAGCGACTTCTGCGTGCTGTTCCGCGGCAACCACCAGTCGCGCGCGCTGGAAAAGGCGATGCAGTTGTTGCGCATTCCGTATCACCTGAGCGGCGGCACCGCATTCCTGGAACGTGGCGAAGTGAAGGACGCGCTGGCGTGGCTGCGGTTGCTTGCCAATCCGGAGGACGATGCCGCCTTCCTGCGCGCGGTGCAATCGCCGAAACGCGAAGTCGGCGCGACCACGCTGGCGAAGCTTGCCGAACTCGCGCAGCACGCCGGACTGCCGTTGTCGCGTGCGGCCGAATCGATCGGCCTTCTGAAGCAGTTGCCGCCACGCGCGGGCAATGCCTTGAGCGGCTTCGCCGACATCGTTCGCAGTTTACGTAGTGAAGCCACCCGTTTGCCGCCAGCTGAACTGGTGCGGCAACTCAATGAACGCTCCGGCCTGCTGGCTGCATTGCGCGCGCAGTGCAAGACCGACACGATGTTCGCGATCCGCCGCGGCAACCTCGAAGAACTCGCCGACTGGTTCGACGGCCCACGCGGCGCGGGCCCAGGTGAACTCGCGGCGGCGCTGGTGCTGCTGTCGCACGCCGACAAGGGCGATGCGGGCAATCAGGTGCGGCTGATGAGCCTGCACGGCGCGAAAGGATTGGAATTCCGCTACGTCTTTATCGTCGGCGTCGACGACGGCACGCTGCCGCACGAAGCCAGCATCGAGGAAGGCCGTCTCGACGAGGAACGGCGCTTGCTGTACGTCGGCATCACCCGCGCGAAGGAACAACTGTGGCTGTCGCACGCGCGCGAAACGCAGCGCTGGGGGTCGAAAATCCGTCTGAAGCCGAGTCGCTTTCTCGATGAGCTTCCGGCTGCGGAATTGCAGCGTGATGGCGCCGATCCGGTGGCGGACGCCGCGCACAAGAACGAACGCGCGACGGCGGGGTTTGCGGCGATCAAGGCGTTGCTGGAGGTTTAAGCAGGCGTGCTATGTAGGGCGTGCGCACGCGTGTGCCACAAAGAAAGTTACCCACCGCAAGGCGGAAGCTTTTGACTTTCGTTAAAAAAAAAGAACCGCGCATCCTCTTCCCAGACCCTCCCCTGCATCCGCAGGAGGAGCAGGACGCAAGGGGCAATAACCAACGCGATAAACTCGCGCAATGAATGACATCAGACTGGTGGGCTTCGACGGCGACGACACCTTGTGGAAAAGCCAGGATTACTTCGACGAGGCCCAACTCGAATTCGAACGCATCGTCCGTACCTACATCGACCTCGCCGATGCGCACGTGCATGAACGGCTGTACGCCACGGAGAAACGCAACCTCGCGTTGTTCGGCTACGGCGTCAAGGGCATGGTGCTGTCGATGCTGGAAGCAGCGATCGACATCACGGGCGAGCGCATCACCGCACGCGACGTGCACCGCATCGTCGAACTGGGCAAGTCGCTGCTGCGGCACCCGGTCGAACTGCTGCCGGGTATCCACGAAGCCGTGACCGCGATGGCGGCCGACTTCAACATCGTGCTCATCACCAAGGGCGACCTGTTCCACCAGGAAGCCAAGGTGCGCGACTCGGGGTTGGCTGACCTGTTCGGCCGGATCGAGATCGTCAGCGAGAAAGACCCCGCGACCTATGCGCGTGTACTTTCGGAATTCGATCTCTCTGCGCCACAGTTCGTGATGATCGGAAATTCGTTGCGGTCAGATATCGCGCCGGTGCTGGAGCTGGGCGGCTGGGGCGTGCACATGCCGTATCACACGACGTGGGCGCACGAGAGCGAAGCCACGATCGAGCCCGGCGTCACGAGGATGCGCAGCGTGCAATCGGCGCATGAATTGCCGGGTGCGTTGCACGCAATTGCAGCGGCTGCGGGCGACGCGTAGATCCGCAAGCGCGCGGATGCCGGGTAGGCAGCGCTGCTCTCGATTACAAAGGCGTCGCGCGCCGCAGGCTCGCCTGCGCCTGCAGGTTGCGCAGTTCTTCGCGCTCCTCCAGCGTGAGCACCGACATGCTGCCGGCCTGGCGGATGCGTGCCTCGAAGGCGTCCACACGCTGGCGCAAGGCCATCTGTTCAAGTTGCGCCACCGCATCGGACAACGCCGTGCGCCATGACACTTCGTCGCCGGGAATAGTCTGCGATGCAAGCTTCTGCAAGGCCGCGTGTTCCTCGCGGTCGGCAAAATGCTCGATGACGCCGCCCGTGGTGATGTCGGGTCGTTCATGCACCAGTTGCAGCATGTCGATCAGCAGCGCGACACCTGGTTGGTCCAGCGCGGTGAAACGCAGCGGGATCTGAATCTCCGAAGCCAGCGCCGGTTGTTGCAGGAGCAGCGCGATCGCACTGCGCACCAGACTCTGCTTCGGCGCCGGCTTGGTGCCCACGGCCCATGGTCGCGTTGCAGATGAGTGCGGTTGCGTCATACCAGTACGCGCGCCAAGGCCGGTCAGTTCGTTGAGTCGCTGCTGCATGAGATCGCCGAAGGCACCGTCTGGAATCTGCGCCAGCATGGGTTTCGCGCGTTCGGCCAGGCGCGCCTTGCCGTCGAGCGTGCCGAGGTTGACATCGACACTGAGTTCGTCAAAAAAGAATTCGCTGAGAGGCGTCGCCTGCTGCAAACGCGCGTCGAAACCCGCGGCGCCATCCTTGCGCACGATGGTGTCGGGATCCTCGCCATCGGGCAGGAACAGGAAGAATGCCTGCCGTCCGTCCTTCATGCGCGGCAACACCGATTCCATCGCGCGCGTGGCGGCGCGGCGACCGGCGGCATCACCGTCGAAACAGAAATACACATCTGGCGCGTTGCGGAATAAAAGCTCCGCGTGATCCGGCGTGGTCGCCGTGCCGAGCGTGGCGACGGCTTCGAGGATGCCGTGCTGCGCGAGCGCAACGACATCCATGTAACCCTCGACCACGATCAAGCGCGGAATTTTGGTGTGTGTCTGCCGCACCTGCCATAGACCGTACAACTCACGGCCCTTGTGGAACAGCGCGGTTTCCGGCGAGTTGAGGTACTTCGGCGAATCTTCCGGATCGAGCACGCGCCCGCCGAACGCGATCACGCGACCGCGGCGGTCGTGGATCGGAAATATCACCCGGTCGCGGAACTTGTCGTAGATGCGGCCGTTGTCGCTCTTGGAAAACAGGCCGGCGCGTTCCAGCAGGTTCAGGCGCCGCGCATCGGTGCCGAGCGCGTCCTTCAACGCGCTGAATCCATCCGGCGCGTAGCCGATCATGAAGCGTTCGCGGATGTCGCCATCGACATCGCGTCCGTCGAGATATGTTTTCGCCTTGTCGCTTAGTGCAAGCTGTTTCTGGAAAAACTTGCCCGCCGCATCGAGCGCCGCGAACAATTCGTGCGTGTCGCTGTCCTGGTTGCGCTGCTGCGTGTCGCGCGGCACTTCCATGCCGGCACGCTTGGCGAGTTCATCGACCGCGTCGAGGAACTCGAGCCGGTCGTAATTCATCAGGAATGAAATTGCCGTGCCGTGCGCCTGGCAACCGAAGCAGTGGTAGAACTGCTTGGTCGGGCTGACGGTGAAACTCGGAGAACGCTCGTCATGGAACGGGCAGCGCGCGGAATATTCCTTGCCCTGTTTCTTCAACGGCACGCGGGAGCCGACCACCTCGACGATGTCGGTGCGGGCGAGCAGATCGTCGATGAAGGCGTCGGGGATGCGGGCCATTCGCTCAGGATGCCATGCCGGCATCCCGGGAGTTCCAGGCGGGCGCCTCGCTTCAGCCGGCCAACCGCTGCTTCACCAATGCCGACACCTGACCCATGTCCGCCTGACCCGCCAGCTTCGGCTTGAGCGCGGCCATCAGCTTGCCCATGTCGGCGGGGCCGCTTGCGCCTGTTTCGGTGATGGCGGCATCGATAGCGGCCACGATCCCGGCTTCGTCCATCTTGGCGGGAATATAGCGTTCGATCACAACGATTTCCTCGCGCTCGATCGATGCCAGGTCCTCACGCGCGGCGGCTGCGTACTGGCTGACCGAGTCCTTGCGTTGCTTGACCATCTTGTCGAGGATCGCGATCACGGCGGCGTCGTCGAGCTCGATGCGTTCATCGACTTCACGCTGCTTGATCGCGGCGTTAATGAGACGAATCACGCCCAGCGAATGCTTGTCGCCGGATTTCATCGCGGCTTTCATGTCGTCGGTGAGGGTTTGCTTGAGGGGCATGGTGATCTCCGGATGGTGGTGCGACGCCTTATGGGCGTAGGCGGTTTTTTAGCGATGCAAAAGCTTCCGCCTTCGGCGGGTAACTTTCTTTGCTGGCACAAAGAAAGTCAGCAAAGAAAGTGCCTTCTTGGCAAGGTCCACAGCCCGCGACTGAAGCTCCAACAGTTATTTTCCGACTCGGCATCCATGCCTCGGTCGGAAAACGGCGCACATCCTGCGCGCCGCCCTTCGGGTTTCCTATTGCCGCGATGATTCATCTATGCGAACAAGCGAAAGCATGCTTCAGCGAACTATTTCTCTTGCCCCTTCCCTGCAGAGCTGGGGAGGACTGGGCTGGGGACAGTCGGGTCGCGCCGTCCTGTACGGAAGGTATCGAAACCGTCGAGGCAAATCCAAAAACACAAAAAGCCGGCGACGCTCTCGCGTGCCGGCTTCCTGGAACGTGCAACCCGCTCTGCTTAGTACAGGCGTTGGCGCTTGGTGACGTCGCGGCCGGCGCGGCGCGCCTGGCGCTTCACGGCGGCGGCAGCCTTGCGCTTGCGCTCCTGGGTCGGCTTCTCGTAGAACTCGCGCTTGCGGGTCTCGGCGAGGACGCCGGCTTTCTCGCAGGTGCGCTTGAAGCGACGCAGGGCAAACTCGAACGGCTCGTTTTCGCGAACTTTGACGCTGGGCATGCGGGATACTCTTAACGTATGGGATGCACTCGTCCGGGCGGGCCGGCGAGCCGCGTATGATAGCCGCTGCCTTCTTGATGGCGCAACCGGACGGCCTCTGCCCGGCCGCAGCGCCCCTCCCACATGCGCGTCCTCGGCATCGAAACCAGCTGCGACGAAACCGGCGTGGCCGTCTATGACACCGCCCTGACGGGTGCGGCGGGCCTGCGCGCCCATGCCGTGTACAGCCAGATCGCGTTGCATGCCGAATACGGCGGGGTGGTGCCGGAGCTGGCCAGCCGCGACCACGTCCGCAAGCTGGTGCCGCTGATCCGGCAGACGCTGGCCGAAGCCGGTCTGCAGGTGGATGACATCGATGGGGTGGCCTATACGGCCGGCCCGGGACTGGTGGGGGCGCTGCTGGTCGGCGCCGGCGTGGCGCGCTCGCTGGCGTGGGCGCTGGATGTCCCGGCCATCGGCGTGCACCACATGGAAGGCCATCTGCTGGCGCCATTGATGGAAGACGACCCCCCCGAGCCGCCCTTTGTGGCTCTGCTGGTGTCCGGCGGCCACACCCAGCTGGTGGCCGTGGACGCCATCGGCCGCTATCGGATGCTCGGCGAAACCCTGGACGACGCGGCCGGGGAGGCCTTCGACAAAACCGCCAAGATGATGGGCCTGCCGTACCCGGGTGGCCCGCAGCTGGCGGCCATTGCCGAAACAGGAACGCCCGGTGCGTACAGATTCTCACGACC